>JAGREZ010000200.1:1806-8730 GCA_020446285.1 Geminicoccaceae bacterium | reverse complement strand
CCATGGTGTTCGGCAACATGGGCGATGACTGCGCCACGGGCGTGGCCTTCACCCGCAATCCGTCCACCGGCGAAAAGGCCTACTACGGCGAATTCCTCGTCAACGCCCAGGGCGAGGACGTNTCGCCGGCATCCGCACGCCGCAGGCCCTCTCCGAAGCCATGGCGGTGGCCGGCGGCAATCCCGGCACCTCGATGGAAACCCTCCTGCCGGAATCCTACAGCGAACTTGCCGAAGTGTTCGAGCGTCTCGAGGGCCATTACCGGGACATGCAGGACATCGAATTCACCATCCAGAACGGCACGCTCTACGTTCTCCAGACCCGCACCGGCAAGCGTACCGCGCCGGCGGCACTGAAGGTCGCCGTGGACATGGCCGGCGAAGGTGTGATCGACCGCAGCGAGGCGATCCTGCGCGTCGACCCGGCATCGCTCGACCAGCTGCTTCACCCCACCCTCGACCCGACCGCCGAGACCGTGGTCTTCGCGCGCGGATTGCCGGCCTCGCCCGGTGCCGTGTCGGGCACGGTCGTCTTCACCGCCGACGAAGCGGTCGACCGGGCCGGTGGCGGCGAAAAGGTCATCCTCGTGCGTATCGAGACCTCACCCGACGATATTCACGGGATGCACGCCGCAAGGGGCATCGTCACCGCACGCGGCGGCATGACCAGCCATGCGGCGGTGGTCGCGCGCGGCATGGGCAAGGCCTGTGTCTGCGGCGCCGGCGACATTCTCGTCGACTATGCCGAGCGCACGCTCACGGCCGGCGGCAAGGTGGTCCGCGACGGCGAGAGCATCACCATCGACGGCTCCTCGGGTCTCGTCATGATCGGCGAGGTGCCCACCGTCGACCCGCAGCTCTCGGGCGATTTCGCCACGCTCATGGGCTGGGCCGACGAGGTCCGCCGCCTCGGTGTGCGCACCAATGCCGAAACCCCGCTCGATGCGCGGGCGGCGCTGCGTTTCGGCGCGGAAGGCATCGGCCTCTGCCGCACCGAGCACATGTTCTTCCAGGATGATCGCATCGTCGCCATGCGCGAGATGATCCTCGCTGCCGATGTCGAGGGCCGCAGAAAGGCGCTCGCACGCATCCTGCCGATGCAGCGCGCCGATTTTGTCGAACTCTTCGAGATCATGAAGGGCAAGCCGATCACCATCCGCCTGCTCGATCCGCCNNGCTGCACGAGTTCCTGCCGCATGACGACAGGGAGGACGAGAAGGTCGCGGCCGCCGTCGGCGTCGATGTCAGGACCGTCCGCCGCCGGGTGCTCGAATTGCGCGAGGCCAATCCGATGCTCGGCCTGCGTGGCTGCCGCCTCGCCATCCTCTATCCCGAGATCACCGAGATGCAGGCGCGCGCCATCTTCGAGGCGACGGTGGAAGTGTTCAAGAAGAGCGGCGATACCGTGATTCCCGAGGTGATGATCCCGCTCATCGCCACACAGCGCGAACTCGACATCCTCAAGGAGCGGGTCGATGCCGTGGCCGAAGAGGTGCGCAGGGAAACCGGCGAGGCAGTCGAGTATCTCGTGGGCACCATGATCGAACTGCCGCGCGCCGCCCTCTGCGCCGGCGAGATCGCGCAATCGGCGGAGTTCTTCAGCTTCGGCACCAACGATCTTACCCAGATGGCGCTCGGTCTCAGCCGCGACGATGCCGGCTCGTTCCTCGACCAGTATGTCCGCGCCGAGATCTATGCGGGCGATCCGTTCCAAACCATCGACCGCATCGGTGTCGGCGAACTGGTGCGCATCGGTGTCGAACGCGGCCGTGCCGCACGCGCCGATCTCAAGCTCGGCATCTGCGGCGAACATGGCGGCGATCCGGCATCGGTCCGCTTCTGCCACGAGGTCGGCCTCGACTATGTCTCCTGCTCGCCCTATCGCGTGCCGATCGCCCGTCTCGCCGCTGCCCAGGCAGCGTTGCGCGACTGAGTTCCGCCACTGCCGCCGGGAACGGATTTCGATGATTGCGCGCGACGTCCTCCCGGCCCGTGCGAGCTCCAAGGCGGAGGTCGCACGGTTGCTGGCGTCGATCGACCGGCCGCGGATCGGGACCGCCGAATTGCGGCGGCTGGAGGAGGCGTGGCGGGAGCCGCGCGCTCATGTGGTCGGCCTGACCGGACCGCCGGGCGTCGGCAAGTCGACCCTCCTCTCCTCGCTCGTTCGAGCATGGCGCGCACGCGGGCGCACGGTGGCCGTCATCGCCGTCGATCCCTCGTCGCGCCTGAGCGGCGGTGCCATTCTCGGTGACCGCACCCGCCTCGACCTCGATCCCGAGGATGACGGCGTCTTCGTGCGCTCGATGGCCGCGCGCAAGCGGCTCGGCGGGCTTGCGGCACCGGTCTTCGCCACCATGGTGCTGCTGCGCCCGCTCTTCGACATCGTGCTCATCGAGACGGTGGGTGTGGGTCAGTCGGAGACCGAAATCGCCGATGTCGCCGATACCGTGCTGCTCGCCATCCAGCCCGCTTCCGGCGACAGCCTGCAGATGATCAAGGCCGGGATCGTCGAGATTCCGCACATCGCCATCGTCACCAAGGCCGATCTCGGCCGCCACGCCGACGACGCGCTCAAGGCGCTTCTGCCGGTCCTGCGCGGCCGGCGTCCGCTGGAAGGATGGAAGGCCGAGGCGCTCAAGGTCTCGGCGTCCACCGGCGAGGGCATCGAACGCCTCGTCGAGCGGATCGGGGCGCACGAGACCCTCCTTCGCGATTCCGACCGGCTGGAGCATATACGCCACCGTCAGGCCTGCCTGTGGGTAGAGCATCATGTTCGTGACGAATTCGGACGGCGCGGGCTCGAAGCGAGACGGGCCATGCTCGACGGGCTGCGCGGTGACCGCGAGCGTTCACCGATGACCGCGCTTGCCGCCATTCTCGACGAGTGAGCCGCCCGCGGCACGCCCTGCAATCAGGGCATCAGGGAAAGCAGGGCAATCAGGGAAAGCCGATCCGTCCGATGCCCGGCAGCTTGAGCGCCGGGCGCAGGATGTCGGCGCCGAAGGTCAGGCCGAGCAGGTGCAGTTCCAGCCCCTCATCGGCGGCGACGGCCATTCCGAACAGCCCCCTGACGGAAAACTGGTAGCCCGTGCCCGAGGGTGTGGAAGCGTAGAATCCGCCATCGGCGATATAGTCCTTGCCGACCGCGAGCGGTGGCAGCTCGATCCCGAGTCCGCCCGCATGGCGCAACAGATGGGCGGTGAAGGTGTTGGAGTTGGGGCCGGGCCAGACGGTATAGCGATCGGGATGGGGATAGGCGGCGATGGCCGCGCGCAGGCGCGGAATGGCACGGGCCGCACGCTCGCCGCGCACCTCGCCGATCAGCTGCGGCGGATTGCCGGCCCAGTAGCCGTCCGGCGAATGGCGGTTGTGACGAACCGCATGTGCGCCGCGCGAGACACCGAAACCCACCACATCATAGCGGTCGAAGGCAGGCGCACCCTCTTCCTTGAACACGATCCACGTATGCATCCCGAAGATGCCGCGCCAACCCCAGGCGCGAGCGGCATAGACTTGCACGATCGCCTCGCGTTCGCTGCCCGCATCGGGGGCGATGCCGGCACTGTCCCAGCGCGCGTCGCTCCAGTGCGTGCGCTCACCGAGAAAATACAACGCCGCGGCGACGGCGATGCCGCCGGCACCGGCGCAGAGAAGGGCCGCTACTCCCCGAAGCAGGATCATCAAAAGGGACATGTTCCGCCATCCGCCGAGACATTCCGATGCCGGCCACCAGAAGAGTCTGGCCGCCGCGCGATGCCAAACCCCTGCTTGTCAACCAGCTGGTCAGGCTGCACAAGATCAGCGAGCAGGAGGATCCGCGCCCACCGGAGGATGAGATGGCGCTTCTTTGGTACAGCAATGACGATGATCGACAAGCCTGGAGTGCGGCCCTGCGCCGGCTCGAGCCGGATCTCGATATCCGCGTGCATACCGATCCGGGGAACATCGGCGATATCGAGGCGGCGCTGGTCTGGCTGCCGCCGCCGGGAATGCTCGCGGGCCTGCCCAACCTCAAGGCCATCTTCTCGCTGGCGGCCGGGGTCGACGCGATGCTCGGCGATCCGAGCCTGCCGGCGGATGTGCCGCTCTGCCGGATGATCGACCGCTCGCTGACCGACGGAATGACCGAGTTCGTCCTTGCGCGGGTGCTGCACTATCACCGCGACATGCACATCTACGCCGCGCAGCAGCGGCGGGCGGAATGGAAACTGCACCTGCCGCGCCCGCCCTTCGAACGGCGTGTGGGCGTGATGGGGCTGGGCGAGCTCGGCACCGCGACCGCGAGGCGGCTGGTCGCCAACGGCTTTTCCGTGTCCGGCTGGAGCCGCAGCCGCAGGGATGTCGAGGGCGTGACCTGCCATGCCGGCAGCGAGGCGTTCGGAACATTCCTCGAAGATGTCGAGATCGTCATCTGTCTCCTGCCGCTCACGAAGGAGACCGAGGGACTTCTCGACGATCGTTTTTTCCGGGCCCTGCCCGAGGGTGCGTTTCTCGTTCATGTCGGACGCGGCCGGCAGCTGGTGCCGGGAGCATTGCTCGGGGCGCTCGAAAGCGGCCAGCTCGCCGCGGCGACGATCGATGTCACGCCCGACGAACCGCTCGATCCCGCCTCGCCGCTCTGGCGGCATCCGGGCATCGATATCACGCCGCACACGGCGAGCTATTGTCACCCGACGACGGCGGCGGAAAACGTGATCGCCAACCTGCGTCGCCTGCGTCGGGGTGAACCGCTCGAGGGCGTCGTCGACAGGTCGAGAGGATACTGAAGGATGGCAGCCGATATCATCGCCATTGCCCAGCAGAAGGGGGGTGCCGGCAAGACCACCGTCGCCGCCCAGCTCGCCACCGCACTGGTCGCCGAGGGTGCGACCGTCGCCCTCGTCGACATCGATCCACAGGGCAGTCTCACCGAATGGATGCGGGTGCGCGAGCATCAGGCGCGCGATGCCGCCGAGATCCGCTTTTCCATGATCGGCGGCTGGCGCCTCGATGCCGAACTCGGGCGATTGTCGCGCGATCACGACATCGTCATCGTCGACAGCGCACCACATGCGGAGAGCGATTCGCGCAATGCCATCCGCGCCGCGTCGCTGGTGATCGTTCCCGTCCAGCCGAGCCCGCTCGATGTCTGGGCCTCGAAGGTGACGGTGGAAACCGCGGTCGCCGATGGCAGGCGCGTGACATTGCTGCTCAATCGCGTCCCGCCGCGTGGCAGGAACCTCGATCAGACCCTTGCGACGATCGCACGCGACGGCTATCCGGCGATGACCGCGCGACTCGGCAATCGTCAGGCTTTCGTGACGAGCATGGCGCGCGGGCTCGGTGCGGCCGAGAGCGAACCGCGAAGCGTCGCCGCCGACGAGGCACGGGCGCTTGCCCATGAGGCCCTGAAGATGATCCGCTGAGGCCCGGCCGAAGCGACTGGAGGAAACAAGGATGTCCGCTCCGCCACAAGGCCAGGGAGAGCCGATCGAGGATCGGCGCCAGCTGGTCGAATATCTCGAGGCCGGCTGCAAACCGAAACAGGACTGGCGCATCGGCACCGAGCACGAGAAGTTCGGATTCCACAAGGACACGCTCAGACCGCTCGCCTATGACGAACCCGGTGGCATCCGCGACCTTCTCGAAGGGCTGGCCGTTTCGTTCGACTGGACACCCGTCGAGGAGGACGGCAACGTCATCGCGCTCAGGTCCGCCGACGGCAGCTCCATCACGCTGGAGCCGGGCGGACAGTTCGAGCTTTCCGGCGCACCGCTGGAACACATCCACCATACCTGCAGCGAGGTGCACACCCATCTCGACCAGGTCCGCCAGGTCGCCGACCCGCTCGGCGTGGGCATGATCGGCCTCGGTTTCCAGCCGAAATGGCGACGCGACGAGATTCCGTGGATGCCCAAGGGCCGCTATCGCATCATGGGCTCCTACATGCCGAAGGTGGGCTCGCTCGGCCTCGACATGATGCTGCGCACCTGCACCATCCAGGTCAATCTCGACTTTTCCAGCGAAGCCGACATGGTCAAGAAGTTCCGCGTCGGTCTCGCCATGCAGCCGCTCGCCACCGCACTCTTCGCCAATTCGCCCTTCACCGACGGCAGGGCCAACGGTTACCAGAGCTATCGAAGCCACATCTGGACCGATACCGATCCCGACCGCACCGGCGTCCTGCCGTTCGTCTTCGAGGACGGCATGGGCTTCGAGCGCTATGTTGACCACGTCCTCGACGTGCCCATGTACTTCGTCTACCGCGACGGCCGGTATGTCGACGCCTCGGGCCAGTCCTTCCGCGATTTCCTCGATGGCAGGCTGCCTGCCCTTCCCGGCGAAAAGCCCACCATCAACGACTGGGCCGACCATATCACCACGCTCTTCCCCGAAGCCCGGCTCAAGCGTTACATCGAGATGCGCGGTGCGGATGGCGGGCCGTGGCGCAATCTCTGTGCGCTTCCGGCACTCTGGGTCGGTATCCTCTATCACCAGCACTCGCTTGACATGGCCTATAACCTCATCAAGGACTGGACGCTCGAGGAGCATCAGATGCTGCGCCGTGAGGTGCCGCGGACCGGCCTCGCAACGCCCTTCCGCGAGGGTACCGTAGGGGATATGGCGGCGTGCATGCTGTCATGTGCCGAGGCGGGCCTCGAAGCGCGGAACAGGCCCGACTGGGACGGTCAGACGGACGAGCGCAGATACATTCAAGGGCTGTGGCAAATCGTCAAAACCGGTATCTCCCCCGCACAGGAAATGCTCGACCGGGTCGAGACCGAGTGGGGCGGCAACGTCGATCCGATCTTCAACGCCTACAGCTACAGAACGAATCGGGGGGAGATGAAGGCATGAACGAACAGCGCACCGGCATGCGTCGCGGGCTCACGAACTATGGCGACGAGGCGTTCTCACTCTATCTGCGCAAGGCGTTCATCAAGGC
>JAGREZ010000200.1:1496-1681 GCA_020446285.1 Geminicoccaceae bacterium | reverse complement strand
GGCATGCCGCTCGACTTCCCCACCATTTCCCTGCACGAGGCTTTCTCCTTCCCGACCAGCATGTATCTGCGCAATCTCATGGCGATGGATACCGAGGAGATGCTGCGCGCATTGCCGATGGATGCCTGCGTGCTCATCGGCGGCTGCGACAAGACCGTCCCGGCCCAGCTCATGGCCGCCGCCAG
>JAGREZ010000200.1:0-1439 GCA_020446285.1 Geminicoccaceae bacterium | reverse complement strand
GAGGAACGGCTCGGCGCCTGCACCGATTGCCGGCGTCTCTGGGGAGACTATCGCGGCGGCCGCATCGACGATGCCGAAATCGCCCGGATCGAGGAACGCCTTGTCCCCACAGCCGGCACCTGCGGCGTGATGGGCACGGCCTCGACCATGGCGCTCATGACCGAAGCCCTCGGCATGATGCTTGCGGGCGGTGCCACCATACCGGCCGTCGCCGCCGACCGCCTGCGCCACGCCGAGGCCGCCGGAACGCGGGCCATGCAGCTCGCTGCCGAGGGCCTGCGTCCGTCCACGATCATCACCCCGCGTTCGCTCGAAAACGCGCTGCGCATGCTGCTCGCCGTCGGCGGTTCGACCAACGGCATCGTCCATCTGACCGCCGTCGCCGGCCGCCTCGGCATCCGCGTCGATCTCGAGGCGTTCGACCGGATCGGCGGCGAAACGCCGGTGCTCGTCGACCTCAAGCCGAGCGGCCAGAACTACATGGACGACCTGCACAAGGCCGGCGGCAGTGCGACCATCCTGCGCGAGCTGCGCCCGCTCCTGCATCTCGACTGCATGACCGTTTCCGGCCGCACCCTCGGCGAGGAAATCGACGCCCTGCCGAAGCCCTTCCCGCAAACCGTCGTGCGCACGCTCGACAATCCCATTCACAAGGGCGGCAGCATCGCCTTTCTCAAGGGCAGTCTCGCGGGCGACGGTGCCATCATCAAGCAATCCGCCGCCTCCCCGGACCTTCTCGTTCACACCGGCCGCGCCATCGTCTTCGACGGGCTCGAGGACATGGCCAACCGGCTCGATTCGGACGAACTGGATATACGCGCCGATGACGTGCTCATCCTGCGCAACGCCGGCCCGAAGGGCGCGCCTGGCATGCCCGAGGCCGGCTATATCCCGATCCCGAAGAAGCTTGCCCGCGCCGGCGTGAAGGACATGGTGCGGATTTCCGATTGCCGCATGAGCGGAACCGCGTTTGGCGCTATCGTCCTCCATGCCACCCCCGAAGCCGCCGCCGGCGGCCCGCTCGCCCTCGTGCGCGACGGCGATCCGGTCACGCTCAACGTGCCCGATCGACGGTTGACGCTCGACATCGGCGAAGAGGAATTCGCCCGTCGCCGCGCCGAATGGCAGGCAGGCGCCACCGCCCCCGACCTGCGCGGCTACCGCAAGCTCTATCTCGACCACGTTCTCCAGGCCGACGAGGGCGTCGACCTCGACTTCCTCACCCGCCGCCCCTTCACCGCCTCGACCCCGGGCTGATCCGCGCCTGAAATCACCGGCCCCGCACGGTCTCCATCCGCTCCCCTGTCGTTCGGAGACGGTTCCGGGTGCTGGATGTCCTCATCGTGTTTAAGATTAATTTCCTTGACTTGAATGGTCGGTCATGCGACATATGCGAGCATGTCCATGAACGATGCGATCTTTCCCACCGTCGAATTCTG
>JAGREZ010000199.1 GCA_020446285.1 Geminicoccaceae bacterium | reverse complement strand
TGTCGGCTTCGACCAGGGCGGCCTTCTCACCGATTCGGTCGACCAGCATCCGCATTGCGTCCTGCTGCTCGACGAGATCGAAAAGGCGCATCCCGATGTCTTCAACATCCTCCTGCAGGTGATGGATTACGGCAAGCTCACCGACAATAATGGCAAGACGGTCGATTTCCGCAATGTGATCCTCATCATGACCACCAATGCGGGCGCTTCGGACATGAGCAAGCCGGTCATGGGCTTTGGCGGCGCCACCCGCGAGGGCGAGGATACCGAGGCCATCAAGCGGCTGTTCACACCGGAATTCCGCAACCGCCTTGATGCCGTGATCCCGTTCTCCGGTCTCAGCTCGACCATCATCCGTTCGGTCGTCGACAAGTTCATCCGCCAGCTGGCGGCGCAGCTCGCCGACCGCAGGGTGTCCATCGAGCTCGACGACGATGCGCTTGCCTGGCTCGCCGAACACGGTTTCGACCCGCTTTATGGCGCCCGCCCGCTCGCGCGCGTCATCGAGGATCATATCAAGAAGCCGCTGGCGGACCAGTTGCTCTTCGGAGATCTCGCAAAGGGTGGCAAGGTGTTCGTGTCCATCGGCGATGACGGCAAGCTCGCCTTCCAGATCCAGACGAGCGGCCGTTCGCCTAGGCTCCTGGCGCCGCCGAACCCGGACACGGATGGTGACGACAGCCTGGAGGATGAAAGTCCGGAATTCGTCGGCTGATCCGGTAACGGGCCGGGCACCTGTCGCTTCCCTGAAAGACGGCTGCGGGCTTTCTCCGCAGGCTGTCTTCGGATGTGGCTGCCCGGATCGGCCTGACGGAAGGTCGTCTTGCAGGGGGGAGGAACATGAAGATTCCGGCACTCGATCCGGACATGGCAATGATTCTCAAGCGCATGGAGCAGGCGGACCTCCTGCCCTACACCGGCATGACGCCGGTCGAGGCACGACAGGCGCAGGAAGCGCGCAATGTGTACTGGAACGAACAACCGCCTGCCGTGGAAAGCGTGATTGATGTGTCCGTTGCCGGTCCCTTCGGCGCGAGGCGCATGCGAATTTACGATTGCGCCCCCGGCTCGAAGCCGCGCCCTGCTCTTCTCTACCTGCATGGTGGCGGCTGGGTCATCGGCTCGATCGACAGTCATGACATCATCGCCCGCGAACTGGCCCGGCGAAGCGGCCATGTAATCGCCGCCTACGACTATGTGCTCGCGCCCGAACACCCGTTTCCCGAGCCGCTGGAGGATTGCATCGCCGCGTTTCGATGGCTCGTCGACCGGGCGGCGGATACGGGAATCGATCCGGAGCGGATCAGCGTTGCCGGCGATTCGGCCGGAGCCGCACTTTCCCTCGGCGTCGCCCTGCATCAGCGCGATTCGCACGGCCGGCTACCCGCCGGCATCGGCATGATCTATCCGACGACCAGTGCCCGCCTCGACCGGGAAAGCCAGAAACGGTTCGGCGGCGGCGATTTCATTCTCTCCAGCGCCATGATGGAATGGTTCTGGAATCACCACGCACCGGACCCGGCCACACGCTCCGATCCACGCATCGAACTCGTCGACGCGGATCTGGGCGGACTGCCGCCCGTCTACATGTCGATCGCCGAACTCGACCCCCTGCGCGACGAGGGCGATCTTCTGCTCGAACGCCTGAAGGAAACCGACACACCGGTCGAATACCACCTCTGGCGCGGCGTCACCCACGCCTGCCTGCCCATGATCCGCGACCTCAAGGCCGGCCGTGGCTTTCTACAGGAAATCGCCGATTTTTTGAAACGCGCGGCGGGCGATAGTATGCCCTGATCAACCGTCCGTTCGCGATGCAGGTGCTGTCGGGTCCCGTTTGCAGTAGCTCAGTGCACGGGTTGTCATTCTCCTTTGAGGTGAACGGTTGGTTTTTTGCACACTCTCTCGAATGGATATTATCCTGCGAACATTCCTTCAGATTGTTTCGTGAGGAAGATTGAATGGGCGATCGCGTCGAGTCTGCGACCAAACACTTATCCATTTCCTTTCCAAAGCTCGACAAGATGGGTGATGCTGCTTTGGCGGTGCTGGCTTCCGCATCTGCGCTTTATACCTATCAGGGTGTTGTTTCACTGCTGACCGAAGAGCAGGACACGTGGTGGCTTCGCGCGGTCGGCGCGGTCTTCGCAATCGCAGTTGGCGTTGGACTGTTCACTGCGTGGGCATACGTCATGAGAGCTGTCCCGCACTTGTTGGGGCTGCGCGGACGTTTGATCGGGTTGACGGTCGTATTGATGACGGGCTTTGCTGCCGTCGTCACTTCGAGTTGGTTGAACGCCGCGGCGCTCGCAGGTGCCTCGGCAAGAGAACAGCATCTGGTTCAATCACTTGAACGCTTCGAAGCATTGGCGAATGGCGCGAATGCCCAACGAGCACGCGTCCGGCAGATCATTCCGGATCTCAAGGTGTATTTCGACAAGTTCGACAGTCTTGAGCGACAGGAGCGCCAGGGTGGCCTGATCACCGGATCGGCAGGCTTCGGCTCAATGACCGCTACCCTTGCTCAGGTGAAACAGAGCTTTGCCTCACTGATCGAGACGATTGAACTCTATACCACGAAAACAGACGAAAGAGCTGGCCCCGGTTGTTTGGAC
>JAGREZ010000198.1 GCA_020446285.1 Geminicoccaceae bacterium | reverse complement strand
AGACACAATCCGGTGACCGGCGTCTTCAAGGCGATGCCGACCCGCCCGCGCAGCATTCCGGCGGTGCATGACCCGCAGAACCGGTCGAGATTCCACGCCTCGGTCCTCGAACGGCGCAACAATACGCCGATCTCCGATCAGGACTATTTCCACTCCTACAGCCTCGAACAGAACGACAAACGGACCGTCAGCATCTATGCGCGCGAGCCCTGGAACGCCACCGGACTCCATGTCAGAAAGGGCGAGCGCTACCGGATGAGCGCCATCGGCGAATGGATCGACGGCAGCATCAAATGCTCGGCGCGCGGCACCGACGACGGCGACTTCTATGCCGGGGAAATGGCGCAGATGGCGGCAAGCGTGCTCGGCTGGGGAGAACAGCTCTTCAAGAGGTTCTCGGGCAACCGGACGGCGGATTTCTGGTATACCAAGAGGGTCGAGACATCGCCCTGGTTTGCGCTCATGGGCGCGATCGCCAATGGCCGGGGTGCCGATCCCGACGGCAATCCGTCACCGCACCAGATATTCGAGATCGGCGACAGCAGGACGATCGAACCCGACGCCGACGGATATCTCTACTGTTTCGCCAACGATGCCTGGCTGACCTACGGCAACAACAAGGGAAGCGTGGCGCTGACGATCGAACGGGTTATCTAGCAGGGTGCTGAAAAAGGCGTGATGGCCGCAATCAGTAGCCTTTCGTCAGGTCCACCATGTCCGGTACATGCTCGCCGTTCATGAAGCGGCGGAGGTTTTCGGCGATGGCCTTGCCGCCGGTGACGGGGTCGATGAGCGAGGCGACATGTGGCGTGACCAGAATGTCCGGATGATCCCAGAAGGGATGATCGCCGGGCAGCGGTTCGGTATGGAAGACATCGAGCGTGGCGGCGCGGATGTGGCCGCCTGCAAGCGCTTCGAGCAGATCGTCATCGACCAGATGCTCGCCGCGCGCGGCATTGATGATGCACGCCCCTTCCGGCAGACGCGCGAACAGCGAGCGGTCGAGAATGCCCGCGGTCGCGGGTGTGAGCGGCAGCAGGCAGACGAGGATCTCGGTCCGTTCGAGAAAGGCGTCAAGTTCGCTGTCGCCGGCAAAGGTCGCGACACCCTCGATATCCTTGCGAGAGCGCGACCAGCCGGCGGTATCGAAGCCGATGGCGGCGAGCGCTCTTGCACAGTCGGCGCCGAGATTGCCCAGTCCCATCACGCCCACCCGGCGTTCGCAGGCAGGCGGGTTGACCAGCGGCAGCCATTCCCGCCGCACCTGTGCCGCCTCGATCTCCGGCAGCCGGCGATGCAGGCGAAGGACGTGCAGGCAGACATATTCGCGCATGCGCCTCGAAAGATCCGCGCCGGTCGTGCGGATGATCGGCACATGCCGGGGCAGTTCGGTGTCGGCGAGCACATGGTCGATGCCCGCACCGATGGAGACGATCACCTCGAGATTGGCAAAGCGCTTCAGCCCGCCCACCGGCGGCTTCCAGACCACCGCCTGCCGCACCTCGTCCGGATCGCCCGGATCGTCCCAGAGACGGCATTCGAGTTCCGGCAACAGGCCCTGCAGATGCTCCCGCCACCATTCGGCACGGGCCGGGCCAACGCGGATGACGAGACTCATGCCTTCCCTCCCCGAAGCTGCATACAGCTCCTGCATACAGGCTGAAGGCGTCTGTATGCAGCCACGGATTCAGAGTCTGAGACATGCTCGATGCCACCCGCGGGCTCGATGCCACCCGCGGGAATCGCAGGTGGCATGTCCTGTCGGGAACAGTTTCCTATCTGTACTTGTCGAGATGCGTCTCCGGGCCTTCCTTGGCGATGGACTGGGCCTTTGCGTAGCTTTCCATCAGGCAGCGATATTCGGGAACGAACTCGGCGATGATTTCGGCGAAACGCGAGCCTTCGGGACGGTTCCAGGTGCGCATCAGTTCGGCGATCATGGCGAAGGTGTCTGTCGGAATGGCGCCTGCCTGGGCGATCCGGGCGATGGTCGTGTCGGTGGCCATCCTGTTCCAGTTGCCCGACGCATCGACCACACAATACACCTTGTAACCGGCGTTGATCGCGCTGATGGCGGGGAATGCCAGGCACACACTGGTCAAGGTACCGGCGATGGCCAGCGTCTTGCGGCCGGTTTTCTCGATGGCCTCCACGAAGAGAGGATTATCCCATGTGTTGATCTGGCCGGTGCGCGGAATGTACTGCGCATGCGGCGCATATTTGTGGATCTCGGGAATGAGCGGACCGTTGGGGCCATCGGGAACCGAAGCCGTGGTGAGCACCGGAATGTTCAGCAGCGAGGCGGTCTTGGCAAGCGCCACGACATAGCTTCGCAGGTCCGGAATGGAAATGTCGCGAACCGTGTTGAACAATCCGCTCTGATGATCGATGAGCAGCATGAGCGTGTCATCGGGGTCGAGCATACCGTTGGTTGCAGCCATCTGCGTTTCCTCATCTACAGTTTTTATGCCGGTTTATACCGAGCTGACCATCAGTGCTCGAAAGCAGGCTGGAAGACAAGGGCCTTTTCAACCTGAGCGACAGGATTGGCAGCGGCTGATCGCGAATGGCCGGGTTCCGGCACCCGCATGGCGAAGCGGTATTTTTCCCTGTTTTCCGCCTGTATACAGCCTGTCAACCACCTGTATGCAGCGGCTCCGCCACGAGTCTTCGAGAGGGTGCGAGGAGGGTTTCCTGCATTTCGATCAGTCTCGGTTCACGGGATCCGGCCTGCATCGTCCGCTCGACCAGCTCGAACATGATCGAACCCGCCATCTCCAGCGCCGTGCGCACCGAATCCGTGCGCAGGAAATGACCGAGAAAGAGGGCGGCGAAGGTATCGCCCGTGCCGTTGAGCGACACCGGCAGACGCGGCGCGCGCAGGAGCCAGGCTTCCTTTGCGGAAACCGCGAGTGTCGCCAGCTCGTCATTGCTGCCGTCGATCTCCGCACTGGTCACCACGACGAGCTTCGGGCCGCGTTCGAGCAGGACTTTCGCCGCGGCGGTGATCGACGTCAGATCCGTTGCCGGCCGGTCCGCGAGCACGCCGAGTTCGAACGCATTGGGCGTGATGATGTCGGCGCGGGCGATCATCTCGTCACGGAAGAAGCCGGGTATGGCCGGATCGACGAAAAAGCCGCAATCCCTGTCGCCCATCACCGGATCGCAGAGGAAGAGCGCGTCGCTTCGTGCTTCGCGCAGCCGGTCGAGGGCATGCAGCACCGCCCGGCCCATGCCCGGATCGCCGAGATAGCCGCTCAGCAGTGCCACGGTGTCGCCAAGGACGCCGAGTTCGGCGATACCGTCGATGATGCCGGCGACATCCGCCGCCTTGAGCTCCACGCCGCGCCAGCCGGGATAGCCCTTGTGCGAGCTGAGCGTGACGGTATGCACCGCATGCACGGGAAAGCCCATGCGCTGCAGGGTGAACGCCGCCGCCGAATTGCCGACATGGCCGAACGCCACATGCGACTGGATCGACAGGATGGCACCCGTCATGGCCTGCGCTCCCGACTGGCCACGGTGCCGCGGGCGGGATTGGCGCTTGCCAGAACGGCGCATGGCGCGTTTCTGGAGGATGGAAATTGAGGAGATACGCTCATGCTGCTCGATCCGAGTGAAATGCGGCAGGACTACGACAGGGACCAACTGGTCGAGGACATGGTCGATGCGGACCCCATCCGTCAATTCGCCATGTGGTTCGAGGATGCGCGCAATGGCGGCCTGATGGAGCCGAACGCCATGAGCCTGTCGACGGTGACGGAAGATGGCGGGGTGTCATCGCGCATGGTGCTCATGAAGGGGTTCGACGAACGCGGCTTCACCTTCTTCACCAATTACGAAAGCCGCAAGGGGCGCGAGCTCGCCGCCGGCGGCCGCGCGGCGCTGCTGTTCTGGTGGGACAGGCTGCATCGCCAGGTGCGTATCGAGGGCGCGGTGACGCGGGTCGATGAAAGCGAATCGGATGCCTATTTCGCAACGCGACCGCATGGCAGCCGCATCGGCGCCCTCGCCTCGCCGCAGAGCCGGGTGATCGACGGTCGCGAATGGCTCGAGACCCGCTTCGCCGAGGTGGAGGCGGCGCATCCGGACGATGTGCCGCGACCGGCACACTGGGGCGGCTACCGGGTCGCACCGGACATGATCGAGTTCTGGCAGGGCCGCCGCTCGCGCCTGCACGACCGCCTGCTCTACAGCCGCGACGGCGAAAGCTGGACAATCGCCCGGCTGGCTCCCTGATCTTCCGGGCGACAGGGCATTCACCGCATCCGTTCCGTCAGCTGGATCGCGGCTCCCCCTGTCGATGACCATTACGATACCATTACTGATTGCGTCATCCAGAGGTTGAAAGAATGGTTCCTGAGAAAATGCATGCCGTCCTGCTGACAGGGCATGGGGGAATCGAGAAGCTCGAATACCGCGATGACGTGCCGGTGCCGAAGCCGGGTGCGGGCGAGGTCCTGATCCGCGTTGCGGCTGCGGGTGTGAACAACACCGATATCAACACAAGGATCGGCTGGTATTCCAAGGTCATCAAGGACGACACCAATTCCGGCGGTGCCAGCGGGTTTGAAGCCGTGGACGAAAAGGATGCCAGCTGGTCCGGCACGCCGCTGACCTTTCCACGCATTCAGGGAGCCGATGTCTGCGGATACATTGCCGCGGTCGGCGAAGGTGTCGATGAAGCGCGCATCGGTGAACGCGTGATCGTGCGCAACATGCTGCGCACTTACGTTGATTATCGCCCCTTCGAATGCTGGACGCTCGGCAGCGAGTGCGACGGCGGTTTTGCCCAATTCTGCGTGGCGCCTTCAGGGGAAACCCATGCCGTGACATGCGATTGGGATGACGTGGAGCTTGCGGCGGTGCCGTGTGCCTATTCCACGGCGGAGGGCATGTTGCACCGGGCGGGCCTGGGGGCGGAAACCGTGCTGGTCACGGGTGCGTCCGGTGGCGTCGGCTCGGCGGCGGTACAACTCGCGAGACGCCGGGGAGCGCAGGTGATTGCGCAATGTTCGGCATCCAAGGCGGACACCGTGAAGGCGCTCGGCGCGGACCGGATCATTGATCGCCATGCCGATCCCGTCGCGGAGCTTGGTCAGTGCAGTGTCGATGTGGTCGTCGATCTGGTCGCCGGGAAACAATGGCCAGGCTTGCTGGGCGTGCTGCGGCGTGGCGGTCGTTATGTCACTGCGGGCGCGATCGCGGGACCGATCTGCGAAATCGACGTGCGCACCCTCTACCTCAAGGATCTCACACTCTTCGGATGCACATTCCAGGAGGATGACGTCTTTGAAAATCTGGTTCGCTACATCGAGGCTGGCGAGATTCGCCCGCTGGTCGCGCGAACCTACCCGCTCGGCGAGATCGCCAGGGCGCAGGAAGATTTCCTCAGCAAGCAACATGCCGGTCAACTGGTTCTGCTCCCACCGGGTGTCAATCAATGAAAATCAGCAAGATCGAACTTTTCGGCCTTCACCTGCCCTATGCGGGTGGAACCTACGAACTGTCCGGCGGGCGGACCTACACCGGTTTTGACAGCGTTGTCGTGTGCCTCACCAGCGACACGGGGCTCGAGGGCTGGGGCGAGTCGACGCCATTCGGACCAAATTACATCGCCGCCCATGCCCGCGGCGCGCGGGCGGGGGTCGAGGAGATCGCACCCTGCCTGATCGGGCGCGACCCGCGCGAGGTCGACAGGATCAACGATGCGATGGATGAGGCCCTGACCGGTCACAATCACGCGAAATCCGCCATCGACCTCGCATGCTGGGACCTGTTCGGCAAGTCGGTCGATCTGCCGGTCTACACGCTTTTGGGCGGAACGACCGGCCACCGTCTGCCTGTCGTGAGTTCGATCTATGCGGGGACGCCCGACGACATGCGGGCCCGCGTGGCGGAACACCGCGCGTTGGGCTATATGGGTCATTCCATCAAGATCGGGGCTCTCGACCGGGATGGTGGGCCGGCACTGGACGCCGAGCGTATTGCCGCGTCGCTCGCCGATCGCAAGCCGGGCGAGTATTTCATCGTGGATGCCAATGGCGGCCTTCTGCCTGAAACCGCCCTGCGGATGCTGCGGATGTTGCCGGAGGGGCTGGATTTCGTCCTGGAAGCACCCTGTGCTACCTGGCGCGGAACGATGTCATTGCGCCAACGATGTGCGGTCCCGATCATCATCGACGAACTGGCCCAACAGGACGGTGATATCGCAGCGATCGTGGCCGGAGACGTCGCCGATGGAATCGGTCTCAAGATATCCAAGGCCGGTGGATTGACGCACGCGCGACGGCATCGCGACATATGCCGTGCCGCGGATATGACTGTCAGCGTCCAGTGCACCGTGGGCTCCACTCTCTGCGCGGCATCGATCTTCCATCTGGGTGCGACCGTGCCCGAAAACCTGCTTCGCTGCGTGCTGGACCCGCGCGACATGGTGACGATCCAGACGGGAGCATTTGATGCACCCATCAGGGACGGCGGCGTCATTCCTCCTGCCGCACCGGGTCTCGGCGTGAAGATTGACCGTGACCTGCTGGGACCGCCGACAAACGTCTGGTAGGAAATAAAATACCCCGCTGCAAGCAGCGGGGTATTGCACTTGCGTTCAGGCGCCACGC
>JAGREZ010000197.1 GCA_020446285.1 Geminicoccaceae bacterium | reverse complement strand
GAGACGGTCGATCATGAGGCGGATGCGACCACCTGACAAGCCACTCCCATCCGGCATGACATGCCGCACGACAGGATGGGGCAGATCACAATCGTCTGGAACCGCGTGATCCGGTATCGCTTCTTCCCTTGCCCTTTGGTGTTGTCGTGCGCATCTAACGGAAAGGCCCTGCGGCATTCGTGTCCGGGGTGACGGCAGGCGTTCGACTGGAAGGAACCCGACTGGAAGGAACATGGCAAAACCGATCGTGTCGATGACCCAAGCCGCGCGGAGCCGGGCCCGCCATCTGCTCGATACACAGGGGCAGGGAGCCGAGGGGATCAAGCTGTCGGTCAAGCCGACGGGCTGCTCCGGCTATTCCTACATGATGGATTTCGCAAGCGAGATCGGACCGGGTGACGAGGTGGTCGACATTGACGGGGTGCGCCTCGTCGTCGATCCGAATGCGGTGATGTATGTGCTCGGGACCGAGATCGACTTCAGGGAGGACAGGCTCGGCGCCCAGTTCGTCTTCACCAATCCCAACGAGAAGAGCCGGTGCGGTTGCGGCGAGAGCTTTTCCGTCTGAGATGCCCACCGTCATCTTCGAATTGCCCGGCGGCGTGCTCCGTTCGGTCGAGGTGGATCGTGGCGTGAGCGTGCTCGAGGCAGCACGGCTCGGCGATATTGCCATCGAGGGAACCTGCGGCGGTTCGATGGCCTGCGCCACCTGCCATGTTCATGTCGACGAGGCCCAGTTCGACGAACTCGGTGAACCGACACCGGAAGAAGAGGACATGCTGGATCTGGCGCGCGAACCCGCACCGACCTCCCGGCTGGGTTGCCAGATCCGCGTTGCCGCCGATCTTCGTCTCAGGGTGCCGGGCTCCAGTCTTCTGGAATGACCATGCAGGACCAGCATCTGTCGAAGGGGGCACGGGTCGTCGTCGCCATGTCGGGCGGCGTCGACAGTTCGGTGGTCGCCGCGCTGTTCCATGAGGCGGGGTTCGAGACCATCGGGATCACCCTGCAGCTCTACGATCATGGCGCCGCCAGCGGCCGCAAGGGTGCCTGCTGCGCCGGTCAGGATATCCACGATGCGCGCGACGTGTGCGAGCGGCTGGGCATTCCGCATTATGTGCTCGACATGGAAGAACGGTTCAGGAAGGCGGTGATCGAGGATTTCGCCGCGAACTACGGTGCGGGACGAACGCCCGTTCCCTGCATCCGCTGCAACCAGACGGTCAAGTTCACCGATCTTCTCGGCGTCGCCCGCGATCTCGGCGCCGAGGCGCTGGCGACCGGGCATTATGTCCGAAGAGTGCAGCGTGGCGACCTCGCCGAGATGCACCGGGCGCGCGACCGTGCGAAGGACCAGAGCTACTTTCTCTTCGCGACGACCCGCGAGCAGCTCGCCTTCAGCCGGTTCCCGCTCGGCGATCTCGAAAAACAGGAGACGCGCGCGCATGCCGAACGGCTCGCCCTGCCGGTCGCGCGCAAGCCCGAAAGCCAGGATATCTGCTTCGTGCCGCAGGGGCATTACAGCACGATCGTGGGCCGGCTCCATCCCGAAGCGCTGGCCGAAGGCGAGATCGTCGATGTCGATGGCACCGTCATCGGCCGGCACAAGGGGGTGGGCAACTACACGGTCGGCCAGCGACGCGGATTGCAGCTGAGCACTGGCGAACGCCTGTATGTAACCGCCATTGATCCCGGACGGCACAGGATTACCGTCGGCCCGCGCGAAGCGACGCTCAGGACGGGTGCGGAACTGCGCGACATCAACCTGCTCGCCGAGGTCGACGGCAAGGTGGAGGCCATGGTCAAGCATCGCTATAACGAGCCGGCGGTCGCGGCGCGCTTCGATCCCGCGCGCGGTACCGTCGATTTCGTCGAGCCGCAGGGCAGCATCGCCCGCGGACAGGCCTGCGTCGCCTATGACGGCGAGCGCGTGCTCGGCGGCGGCTGGATCGAGGCAGCGCTGGGCTGAGCCGGGCATCGTCGTAAAAATCCCCGCACCGGCGGGCGATGCGGGGATTGCAACTGTTTGTCAGGATGAACCCCGCGGGGGTCAGGCGGACATCTTGCGCTTCATGTTGGTGTCGAGGGCCTCGAGGAACCTGTTGGTGGTCAGCCAGGGCTGATCGGGGCCGATGAGCAGGGCGAGATCCTTGGTCATCTGGCCGCCCTCGACGGTCTCGATGCAAACCTCCTCGAGTTTCTGCGCGAATGCGCTCACCTCGGGCGTCCCGTCGAGATTGCCGCGATAGGTCAGGCCGCGCGTCCACGCGAAGATCGAGGCGATCGGGTT
>JAGREZ010000196.1 GCA_020446285.1 Geminicoccaceae bacterium | reverse complement strand
GTGCGCTTCCAGATCAGATCGTACAACTTCTTCTGGTCGTCATCCAGATAACGGGAGATTTCCTGTGGCGCGCGGAACAGGTCCGTAGGGCGGATGGCCTCGTGCGCTTCCTGTGCATTCTTCGTCCTGGTCTTGAAGATACGTGGCTTTTCAGGAAGATAGGACTGACCGAACTTCGAATCGATCAGTCGCCGCGTTCCCTGCAACGCGTCATTGGAAAGCTGTACGCTGTCGGTCCGCATGTAGGTGATGAGGCCCACGATCTCTCCACCGAGCTGCACGCCTTCGAACAACCGCTGTGCGGTCTTCATCGTCCGGTCGGTCGAAAAGCTGAGCTTGCGCGCGGCTTCCTGCTGCAGGGTGGAGGTGGAAAACGGTGGCGACGGATTGCGCGCGACCTGCTTCTTTTCCACCGAGCGCACCATGAGACTGGCAGCCTCGATGGCCGCTACGGCCTTTTTTGCCGCAGCTTCATCCGGCAGCCCGAACTTGTCGAGTTTTTTGCCGTCGAGCGTGACAAGCCGAGCACCAAACGGGCCGCCGCCATTCCTGAGCAGTGCTTCGATCGTCCAGTATTCCTCGCTGACAAATGCCTCGATCTCGCTCTCACGCTCGCAGATCAACCTTAGGGCTACCGACTGCACCCGGCCAGCGGATCGCGAACCCGGCATCTTGCGCCACAACACCGGAGAAAGTGTGAAACCGACGAGGTAATCCAGGGCACGACGGGCTTGATAGGCGTCGATGAGGTCAGTATCGAGATCACGCGGATGTCCCATGGCTTCAAGCACGGCCCGCTTGGTCACCTCATGGAACACGACCCGTTTGACATCAACGCCGTTGATCGCCTTCTTGTCCTTCAGGGCAGCCAGCAGGTGCCATGAAATGGCTTCCCCTTCGCGATCGGGGTCGGTCGCCAGATAGAGCCGCTCGGCGCCCTTGACTGCCTTCGCGATCTCGTCGACCCGCTTCTTCTTGTCCGCCATGGTCTCGTAGATCATGCGGAAATCATCGTCGACCACGACGGATCCATCCTTTTCGGGAAGATCCCGGACATGACCATAACTCGAAAGTACCTGATAGCCATCGCCCAGATACTTGTTGATCGTCTTGGCCTTGGTCGGTGATTCTACGACGACGACATCCATTGTGCAGGTCATATCCGTGCTTGCGGGATGGCGATCCCGAGATCATGACAAGGCAAACCGGGGGCCTCAGCCCTCTTCGAGCGAAACGCGGTTGCCGGGGTGTCGGACAAGACGACCATCGAGCTCCAGATCGAGCAGTGCGTCCTGAACTTCCGCCGCATTTCCTTGGCATTGGCGAATGAGTTCGTCAACCAAGAGCGGTTCCGGACCGAGCAGTGCGGCCACACTTCCATATCCCGCATCCCTCCGCGAAGGTTTCGCGGCAGTACCGTTTTTCTCCTCCGTCGATACCCGCTTCGGCCCGATCCTCCGCGCTCCAACCTGCGGCGATGGCAGCATGTCCCCGCCCGTCGGGTGGCCGAATTCGGCCGAAAGCGGCGGCCGCTCGGCCCGCAGATCCTCGATGGTCTCGATCATCGCCGCGCCCTGCTTGATCAGCCGGTTGGTACCGCGATGGCGCGGATCCGCCGGCGAGCCCGGAACGGCCATCACCTCGCGCCCCTGTTCGAGCGCGAGCCTTGCTGTCATCAGCGAGCCCGAACGTTCGGCCGCCTCGACGACGAGCACTCCCCAGCTCAGGCCGGCAATGATCCGGTTGCGCCTTGGAAACTGCCTTGCATGCGGCGGTGCACCGAGCGGACGTTCGCTCACCACCGCCCCCATTCGTGAAATCGACTCCAGCAGCTCCGCATTTTCCGCCGGATAGGCGATGTCGACACCGCAACCGAGGACCGCGATCGTCGACCCGCGTCCCTCGAGCGCGCCCCGATGCGCCGCCGCATCGATCCCGCGCGCCAGCCCGGAGACGACCGCCATACCCTCGTCGGCCACCCCGCGGGCCAGCATTTCCGCCAGGCGGCGACCGTTCCCGCTGGCATTGCGCGAACCGACGATGGCGAAGGGTGTCGCCCGCAACAGTTCCGGATGCCCCAGGACCGTGAACGCGACCGGCGCATCGGCGATGGCGGCGAGTGCCGGCGGATAGAGCGCTTCACCACGAACCATGATCCGCCCGCCCAGATCCTCCGCTGCGGCGATCTCGGCCATGACCCGTCCGGAATCGGGCGGGGCGGATGGAAGGAACCGGCACCCCTCCGCGAGAATGGCGCCGGCCGACCCGAAACGCCCCAGGAGACGGTCGAAGACCTGCGGCCCGATGCCGCGCGTCCGCGCGAGGCGCAGCCGGTCGAGCCGTTCCTCCGCCGTCATGATGCAACGAGATTCCTCTGTCATCGCCCGATCCGTACAGGTCAGCGAAAAGCGGGCGAACCTAGCAAACACACCCGCGGAAAAACAAAAGAAAACCGCTCAGGCAGGAATTTCGATCTCGTAGGCCTCGATCACCGGATTGGCGAGCAGGCGCTCGCACATGGCGCGTACCTGCTCTTCGGCGGTGTCACGGTCGGCGACATCGAGATCGAGTTCGATCCGCCGCACCCGGCGGACATCGCGCACATTGTCGAAACCGAGGCTCTCCAGAGAGCCGGCGATGGCGCGCGCCTCGGGATCGAGCACGCCGCCGCGAAGACTGATGGATATGATGGCTTTCATACCTGATGCTCACGCGCTGATCGTCGCCGGGATGTCATGCCGGCGGACTCTACTGCATGGTCTCCGGACCCTTGAGATCGCGGGGACCGGCCTCGGGAAGAATCCCCAGCCGCCGGGCGACCTCCTGATAGCCCTCCTGGACATTCCCCAGATCCTGCCGGAAGCGGTCCTTGTCCAGGCGCTCGTTCGTCGCGACATCCCAAAGGCGGCAATTGTCGGGGCTGATCTCGTCGGCAAGGATGAGGCGGACTTCCTCCTCTTCCCACAACCGGCCGAACTCGAGCTTGAAATCGACCAGCTTGAGGCCGACGCCGATGAACATGCCGGCAAGGAAATCGTTGATCCGCAGGCTCATGCTGAGGATCTCGTCGATCTCGGGATAGCTCGACCAGCCAAACGCCGTGATATGCTCCTCGCTCACCAGCGGATCGCCGAGCTCGTCGGACTTGAAATAGTATTCGACGATGGCCCGCGGCAGCCGCTGGCCTTCCTCGATGCCGAGCCGTTTCACCAGCGAGCCTGCGGCGATATTGCGCACCACCACCTCGATCGGAACGATCTCCACCTCGCGGATGAGCTGTTCGCGCATGTTCAGCCGGCGAACGAAATGGGTGGGTATGCCGATCTCGTGCAATCTCAGCATGAGATGCTCGGAGATCCGGTTGTTGATCACCCCCTTGCCGGTGATGACCGCATGTTTCTTGTTGTTGAAGGCCGTCGCGTCATCCTTGAAATACTGGATGAGCGTTCCGGGCTCGGGTCCCTCGAACAGAACCTTCGCCTTGCCCTCGTAGAGCTGCCGTCGCCGGGCCATTGCCGTTCGCCGCTTTCCTTGAAAGACACGTCAAACGGCGCCCGGATCGACCGTACGCCGCGCGCATTCCACCTGCAATCGGTCGCTGCTATAGAGCAGGGCCGCCTTCCTGACAACATCGCGACTGGCGGGCGGGCAACCTTGCGTCTAATACAGCAGCAGTGTCGTATCGGGGAGGATTTACATCTTATGTCTGTTGAAATTGCAGCGGTCAGCGCGTTCCCGCCAGCCATCATCGGAGAAATGGAAAAGCATTTCACGGTGCATTGCGTCTGGGATCAGGCGGACAAGGTCGAGGCCGTGCGGCCGCTTGGAGGACGCATTCGCGGCGTGGCCTCCGGTGGCATGGTCGGGCTCTCGCGGGCAATGATGGAGGCGCTTCCCAACCTCGAGATCTGCGCGATCAACGGCGTCGGTCTCGAAACCACCGATCTCGCCTTCGCGAAAGAGCGCAAGGTGACGGTCGCCACCGCCCCCCTCCTCTTCGACGAGGTCGCCGATCTCGCCATGCTCCTCGCACTCGCCGCATGTCGCAAGCTTCCCGTCGCCGACCGGTTCGTGCGCGAGGGCAAGTGGCCACAGGGTCAGTTCCCGCTCGAAACAAAATTCTCCGGCAAGCGCATGGGCATTCTCGGCCTCGGCCGGATCGGCATCGCTCTCGCCCGGCGGCTCGAAGGCTTTACCGACCGGATCGCCTATTACGATCCGGTGCCGAAGAGCGGCGTTTCCTACACAGCGGCGGCGAGTGCCATGGATCTCGCGCGCGAGAGCGACGTCCTCTTCATGGCCGCTGCCGGCGGACCCGCAGGCAGCGGCGACAAGCCGGTGAGTCGCGAACTCCTCGAGGCGCTCGGGCCGACGGGTGTCTTCGTCAATGTCGCGCGCGGATGGCTCGTCGACGAGCCGGCGATGATCGAACTCCTGCAGAATGGCGGTCTCGGTGCCGCGGGCCTCGACGTGTTCGAGAACGAGCCGCATGTCCCCGAAGCCATGTATGCCCTCGACAATGTCGTGCTGACGCCGCACGTCGCATCGTCGACGGTCGAGACGCGCCGGGCGATGGGCATGTGCGTGGTCGACAATCTCAGGAGCTGGTTCGAAGGCAAGGGCGCCCTGACGGCCGTGAACTGACCGCCATTCGCCATTGGCAGGGTCGCCGGACGCGGACCTGCCGACGGGACGACGGAACACGAGAAATGGAGACGGCATGACAGACGCCGGTACGGGCACATTCGAAAGGGTCGCGAGCGAATTCGAATCCGGCGATCTCGACTGGGTTTACGGCAGGCCGGTCGACCTCAGGCTTGCCTACAACAATGACCGCCGCAAACTCCTTGGCGACGTCGCCCGCGATTGCCGGATCGAACCGGTGGAGACGGAGCTCGCTTCCGGCCTCGTCTTCACGCCGGCGACGCCGATGCACGACAGGGCGATCGTCTATTTCCACGGTGGCGGCTGGGTCGTGGGTTCACCGGCAACCCATCAGGTACCCTGCTCGCACCTTGCCGTACGCTCGCGGCATGCCGTGTGGTCGATGCGCTACGGACTTGCTCCGGAAAACCCGTTCCCGCGCCAGCGGGAAGACGCGATCAATGCCATCGCGGCCGTGCTCGAATGTTTCGACCGGGTGATCCTCGCAGGCGATTCCGCCGGCGCGGCGGTGGCCTTCTGGGGCCTGCACGACCTGCCGCACCACCTGCTCTCGCGCGTCGACGGCATCGTCGGGCTCTATGGCAGCTATGGCCGGATACCGCCGGAAGCGGATGGAAACGATCCGCTCTCGCCCCGCGAGATCCGCGCCATGTTCGCCCGGCTGGGCCCGCTCACGAGCCTTCCGGCGATACCCGGCTTCGATATCGTCGATGCCCTTCCGGCCGAAGGGCCACCCGTCTTCCTCAGTGTCGGCGACGCCGATCCGCTCATCGGCGATACGCGAGCCATGGTATCGAGATTGCACACCCTCGGGCGTGAGGTCGAACTCGAGGTGATTGCCGGTCTCGGCCACAGCTTTGCCCATTTCGTCGAGCAACTGCCGGACGCCGGAAAGGCGCTCATGTCGATCGCCGACTGGATCCGCGAGCGAAAGCGCCTGCGCTCCTCCTGAAGCTCAGGACGGTGCGGTGGCCGGCGCCTCGCTCATCAGTCTGCGAACGCGCTCGATGGTGATGTCGAGATCGTTGAGCGGCTTGCGACTAGCCATGGTCCGGTCATCATCGAGGCGGCTCATCAGCCCGCGTGCCACCAGTGCACGGTGCAGGCGGGTGAGATCGCGCGGAAGACGGAACAGGCCGCGCGTAGTCAGATGATCCAGACCGCGCGCCACCAGATGCTGCTGATGCGGCGTGCCGCGATAGCTGGTGCCACCGCCGGCAAGCAGCGTGAAGAGCTGGATGACCTGCCGTGCACCGGGGACGGAATCGTGCCAGCGGGGCAGTTCCAGCATGTCCACCGGCTTTCCGGCGAGGCAGGCGGTCGCGAGATGACGCGGATCGTCGCCGGTGAGGATACAGCGGTCGGCGGCGACGAGCAGACCATCGACACCGTCCATGTCCCCTGCGTCCAGCTCGATCGTCTCGAACGACGAGCCGATGGCCGAGGAGAGACTGCGGCGCAATTCATCGGCGAGGCCGGGCTCGAATGCGACCCACAGGCTTCCGCCAGTCTGCGCCACCTTGCCAGCGGCGAGCGCGCCGAGCTTTGCGGCACTCGCCTCGTCCAGGCGGTAGACCCCCTTGCCCGGCCCGGCGAGCAGTACGGTTCGCGGCTCCTCGCCCGCACCTAGTCGCTCGCGCCACCGCCGCGCGCTTTCCTCCAGTCTTTCACTGTCGAGGCCGGCCAGCGGTGCCGCCACATGCAGGACATTGTCGCGTACCGGCAGGCGGTGATCGGGTGCGGTGACGATGAGATCGAAGAGATCGAAGGAGGCGTTGGGGTGCCCGAGTTGCACGACCCGCGTGCGCCCGCCGCTCGCCTTCTTGATCCAGCCGGCGACGGGTGCGCTCGACTTGCCGGCGGCGATCACCAGATCCGGCATCGGCTCGTCGAGCCTGCTGCTGCGGTCGGCGTCGACATGCGAGGCGGAAGCGCCGAGCAGAGCGTTGGGCAGCATGTCGCGCAGATTATAGGCCAGCCGCTTGGTTTCGAACCCCCAGCCGAGCGCCGAAGCCAGTCGCTGGACCTGTGCATCGCCACTCGCATCGCCATCGACGAGGGCCCAGACACGCGGTGCGTCGGCGGAAGCGATCCGTTCGGTCCGAAAGCGCACGCGCGTTCCCGGAATGGGTGCCGACAGATCGGCGATATCGAGTTGCCAGCTCACGGCCGGATGCCGTCGCGCCGCCTCCTCGAGCCGCTTGCGCCACCATTCGGCAGAGCCCAGTCCCTCGGGTTCCATCGCCGGTACCCGGACCTCGACAAAGGTCTGCGCACGGGCAAACAATCCGTCGAGCACCCAGGGGATATCGGCCGGCGGAATCCGCTCCACCAGACCGGCCGCGAGTACCGCATCCACCTTGCCTTCCGGCCAGCCCTTGCCGGGCTCCAGGGTGAAGACGGCCGCACCGGCGCGCCCGTCCAGCCCGCCCCACTCCGGTTCGGCACCACGCGCCTGCACGAGCAGCACGCTTTCGGCACCGGACCGGTCGAGACGTTCGCGAAGATCCTCATCGATGGGAACCGGCACCGCCGGATCACGATCGTTGCGCCCGAGCACGGCTTCGAAATTGGGGCTCGGGCGATCGATGTCGAACAGCTCGTAGCCCTGCGCGTCAGCCTCGCGTTCGAGATCGTACCAGATGTAGGCGAGCGGATTGGGATGGTAGGAGAAGAGCTCCGGGAACGGATGCCAGGGCTGCTGGTGCAGGGCCGTGTAGTGCAGGCACTTGGTGAGTCCCTCGACATATTCCTGGTCGCGGGCATTCCAGTGACCGTCGAGATGCCCCCAGAGGCCCGGTGTCGCGGCGGGCTTGTTGATGAGTGCGTGCTTGCCCATGCTGCTCGCCGTCGTCCGGTTCCAGACGGGGAACATCCGCTCGCAATCGATCAGCATGACCGAGGTGTCCTTGGCCGAGATCGCGAGATAGCCGTGATCGCCCATGGGCAGGTCGAACAGCAGCGCCGGATCGGCAAGATAGATCTGGTCGACATCGTTATAGATGGCGAGCCCCTTGCCGCCGGCGAGTTCAGGAATGGCGTAGCGGTAATTGGTGAAGCCGGTGCGCCACTTGCGCCGGTCGAAGCCCTCGAGATTCTTCATCAGGTGAATCTCGTAGACCCTCGCCGGGTCGCGCACCTTCTCGATGGAATAGAAGAAGATCCGCTCGGCGCGATACTGCGCCTCCTCGGTGCCGAGAAAGATCCGCACCGGCGGCTTGTCCGACGGCTCGATGCCCGGACGCACGCCAAGGGTGATGCAGTCCGGCGCGTAGCGGAAAAAGGGCCAGCCGGCGGTGTTGGCGGAACTCTCGGACATGGATCTCTCGCAGGACGGAAGACAAGGGGATTCGCGGCGATCCCGGCCCGACCGGGCCGTGCACCGCCACGAACTACCGCTTGGTTAGCATGGAATCGGCGATCGTCAATTTGACGTTGCAGCGCAGCAACCGACGACCGCGCGAGTGGCGCGACCGGATCACACCTGCCGCCCGCTCGCCGACGCCGCGGCGATGAGCGCACGCGCTGCGGTCTTGCCAAGCTCGTTGGAAGCAAGCGGACTGTCACCAGTGATGAGTTTTCGATCCTGGTGGACGCGCCCCGTCATGTCGTCATTGACGATCGTCACACCGAGTTCCGCCAGTCTCTCCGCGAGGAACCAGGGCATCGGGCCCGGCATGTAACCGATGTCGGGATTGCTCCTGTCGAGCGCGTCGGGGAAGACGCAGATTTCATATCCCCTGAAGGCGTAGTCGGCAGCCTTCTCGTCGACTGCCGCTGCCAGCATGAAGGCCGGACCGTGACACAGCGAGATGATGTGGCGGTCATGGTCCAGTGCCCAGCGAATGACGGCCTTGACCTCCCGGCTCCCGGGAAGGCCGATGAGCGCGCCATGACCACCGGGAACGAAAACGGCGATATAGTCGCTGTCGGGGCCGAGCGCATTGTCGACGACATCCGCGAGCCTGAGCGGCTTCTTGAATTTCGCGCGATACTTGTCGAAGAATGCCCCGAGCGCCTCGTCCTCGCCCGGAAATGCCCAGAGCTCCAGCTTGACCGGGTTTCCGGAAAGGGTCGCGATGTCGATCTCGAAGCCGGCATGATCCATGTGAACCATCGGCACGAGCGTCTCGATGGGATGATTGCCGGTGGAGAACATCCTGCCATTGCCCATCAGCAGGTAACGCTCGTCGGTCGCAATCATCAATATCTTGTACCGCCCGCCCTCGCAGGCGTCGGGATAATCGGCGTCCGCCAGATCGGACTTCGGTGCCGTGAACCGCGCCAGCGAGTAGGGCGAGGGAAAGAAGGCATTGTCCTCGGCGGGATCCACCGCCGGGCGCTTGTCTTCAGGGTCTGTCGACATGTGCAATTCCTCCGCTTTGCAGCATATATGGCGTGTCACCGGTCGCGTTCCACCGTCGCGGAGCCAGGATTTCCGCAAACCTGCCGGGTGCGCCATGTCGTGTTCAGCCGCCGGCTTCGTCCCCGGCGTCATCCTCATCGAGCTTGCGCCGGTCGTAGGTGAGCCATTCGCGCAGGAGTGCGGAGGCGACGGCAAGCAGTGTCGGCCCGAGGAAGATGCCGAGGATGCCGAAGGTGAGCACCCCGCCGATCACGCCCATGAACACCAGCAGGAACGGCAGGTCGCTGCCACGCGCGATCAGCCACGGGCGAAGGAAATTGTCCACGCCGCTGACCACCGCCGCCCCCCACACGCCCATGAACAGCCCCCAGGCGAGTTCGCCATTGTTGAGCAGCCAGAGTGTCGCGGGAATCCAGACCAGCGGCGCACCCACGGGAAAGAGTGCGAGCACGAAGGTGAGCACACCGAGCAGGAAGGGCGCCGGCACACCGGCCAGCCAGAGACCGAAAGCGGCGAGCAACCCCTGGGCGATGGCTGTGCCGATCATGCCGAACACGACGCCGCGAATGGTGTTGGAAGCAACGTCGAGCATCCGCAGGGCGCGCCGGCCGGCTACCCGGTGACCGATACGGCGGACCAGATCCACCGCTGCCGGGCCGTCGCGATAGAAGAAGAAGGTGATGAGAATGCTCAGCGACAGTTCCAGTGCGCCGCGCCCGAGCGTGACCCCGCTCTTCACCGCCGCATCGCGCAACGGCCCGAGATAGGGGACGACGGTCGAGACCAGCTTGCCGGTATTGCTCGCCAGCTCCCGCCAGGTCTGCGCAAGGCTGTCGCCGACATAGGGAACAGCCAGCAGCCAGCCCGGCGGATCGAGCGTGGACGGATCCGCCTCGGTCTGCATGCGCAGGTCACGAAGCAGGTTCTCGGCATTGTCGGCGAGATTGCCGGCCAGGATGATGATCGGCCAGATCAGCGCCATTGCCAGCGCCACCGTCATGATCAGCGCCGCCGTCGTGTTGAAGCGGGGCAGCCGCTCGCGCAGCGTCTCGAATACGGGCCATGTGGTATGCACCAGGATGGCCGCCCAAAGGAGCGGCGAGAGGAACGGCTTGAGCACGAGCACACAGCCGATCGCCAGCGACACGAGCGCGACCCAGCCGGCGGCATGCTCGATCCGGCCGCGATCCCAGAATGCAGCCATCTTCAGCCCTTGACCTCGATGTCGGCCAACCGTTCATAGACCTTCACCACGGCGGCATCATCCTCGCCGCCATGGCCACCGGCAGCGGCGGCCAGATATTGCTGATGCGCACTCGCGGCGATCGGCAGCGGAAAGCGCAGCTCCTTGCCGGTCTCGAGCACGATGCCGAGATCCTTGACGAAGATCTCCACCGCCGAACGCGGCGAGAAATCGCGCTCGAGCATGTGCGGCACACGATTGGAAAACATCCAGCTGTTGCCCGCACTGCCGCTGATGACCTCGAACAATGTCGCCGGATCGGCGCCAGCACGGGTGCCAAGCGCCATGGCTTCCGCCGCCGCTGCGATGTGCACGCCGGCCAGATGCTGGTTGATCATCTTCACCGTCGAACCGGTGCCAGGCTCGTCGCCAAGCCTGTAGACCCTGCCCGCCATCACCTCGAAGGCACGCGCGGCGACATCGAACGCGGCCGGCGAACCCGACGCCATGATGCTCAGATTGCCGCCCTCGGCACCGACACGTCCGCCGCTGATGGGCGCATCCAGCAACCTGTGACCGGCGGTCGCCAGCCGCTCGCCGAGATCACGGGCATAGGCCGGGGAAACGGTGCTGTGCAGGACCACGGTGGCACCCGGCGCCAGCGCGGCGACAGCGCCCCCCTCGCCCGAGGTGACAGCGCCCGCCCCGCCAAAGAGCACGGACTCCGCCTGTTCGGCCCTGGCGACGACGACCAATAGCAGGGACTGCCCATCCGCCGCCTCCGCGACGGAACCGACGGCGACACCTCCGGCCCCGACAAGCCCTTCGCGAGCGACCGCGGCGATATCGTAGCCCCTGAGTTCGAACCCGGCCCTGACCAGATTGACGGCCATCGCAAGGCCCATGGAACCGAGGCCGACAAATCCGCACGCTTGATCACTCATGTTTCCTGCCCATCACTGAAGAAACGCCAGCAGGACCGTTGTCCCGACCGAATGGACGATCGCGCCGGCCCTGTTCGCAGTCGCATTGTGTCGACGAAATGTCGACGGCCGCAATCCTTGAAATACCGCACG
>JAGREZ010000195.1 GCA_020446285.1 Geminicoccaceae bacterium | reverse complement strand
TCGATCTGGAGGATTATTTCCGCCGTTGGCGGTTCAATCACGTCACCACCGTCGAGCGCGTGATCGGCTTCAGGCGTGGGACGGGCGGCACCTCAGGAGTGCCGTATCTGCGCCGGATGCTCGATGTCGAGCTGTTCCCGGAACTCTGGCATGTGCGAGGAGAACTCTGAACATGGCCGCCACATTGCCGAGACGGGATCTGTTCGAGCTGCCCGCAGGGGTGATCTATCTCGACGGCAACTCGCTCGGCCCGCTGCCCAGGGGTGCGGCCGCCCGCGCCGCGAGCGTGATCGAGCGGGAATGGGGAACGGAGCTCATCCGCGCCTGGAACAGTGCCGGATGGATGGCCATGCCGGGGCGCGTCGGCGACCGGATTGCCACCCTGCTCGGCGCGAGCGAAGGTTCCGTTACCACCGGCGACACGCTGTCGATCAAGGTGTATCAGGCCCTCGCCGCCGCCCTGGCGATGCGCCCCGATCGCCGCATCATCCTCTCCGATACGGGCAATTTTCCAACCGACCTTTACATGGCACGAAGCCTTCTCGATACCCTCGGGCAAGGCCACGAACTCAGGCTCGCAGCGCCGGAGGCGGTCGAGGACTGCATCGACGAAACAGTGGCGGCCGTGCTGCTCACCCATGTCGATTACCGCACCGGTCGCATGCACGATCCGCTCGCCGTCACCCGCAGGGCGCTGGATGCGGGTGCGGTCATGATCTGGGATCTCGCCCACAGCGCCGGTGCTGTTCCGGTCGATCTCACCGCGTGGGGTGCCGAATTCGCCGTCGGCTGCACCTACAAGTATCTCAATGGCGGACCCGGCGCGCCCGCCTTCATTCATGTGCGCCCGGACATCATCGAAAGCGTTCGCCCGGTGCTGGCCGGATGGCTCGGCCATGCAGCACCGTTCGCCATGGAGCTGGACTATCGCCCGGCCATGTCGACCGAACGGATGCGCGTGGGCACGCCATCCATCGTCCAGCTCGCCATTCTCGATGCCGCCCTTGATGCGTTCGAGGGTGTGAACATGAACGACATCCGGGCGGCGTCCATCGCCTTGTCGGAACTGTTCATCCGCGAGGTGGAGGCACGCTGCCCTTCCCTCGCGCTCGCCTCGCCCCGCGACCCCGAAAGGCGCGGATCACAGGTCTCGTTTTCCTTCGCCCACGGCTATGAGGCGATGCAGGCGCTGATCGACCGCGGCGTGATCGGCGATTTCCGCGCGCCCGACATCCTGCGCTTCGGCTTCACCCCGCTCTATCTCGGCGGCGTCGAGGTCATACAGGCGGCGGAAATCCTTGGGGAGGTTCTCGACGGAAACCTCTGGGACGACCCGAAATACCGCACCCGCTCCCGCGTCACCTGACGGCGTGCCGGGAGCGGCTGCGCGATCCCCGGTCCGCAATGCCGGGCCGGAAGAGGCGCCGTCATGTTTTCACACCCCGTTCCCGTCGAACCGCCCGAGCTGGCGCAGCGCCTCGCCGACGACCATGGACGCGGCATTGACCACATTGAGAGAGCGCTCGCCGGCTTTCATGGGAATGCGCACGGTCGCATCGGCGCACTGGCGGATGTGATCCGGCAGTCCGGAGCTTTCACGTCCGAGCAGGAGAACGTCCCCTTCGCCAAAGCGGAATCCGACATGTGTGAATTGTCCGCGCGTCGTCAAGACCACGAGACGTCCCGGACGGGCGGCGCGAAAGGACGGGAAATCCGCGTGCCGGGCCAGCCGCGCGCGCCCGGCATAGTCCATGGCCGCGCGCCTGAGGCGTTCGTCACGCAAGGGAAAACCGGCCGGTTCGATGACGTGCAGCGGCAGGTCGAGGCAGGCGCAGAGGCGCATCGCCGCCCCGAGATTGCCCGGCATGTCCGGTTCATACATGGCAAGTTCGATCATGCGCCGTCCGATACCACAGGGAACGCCGGTTTCCCGCCCCCTCGCACGGTCGTTTATGCGACCTTAGGTCGCTTGTTCCAGCCCCGGCCGCCCCGTACTTTCCGGCGCAAACATGGAGTCATTCTAGAAGGGGTAGGTGCTCATGGCCGATTCGGCGATAGGATCGGGTCATGCTGACATTGGCACGCGGCGTGACTTTCTCGAGCTCGTGGCCTGGTCGTCGGCGGCGGTCGGTGCCGGATGTCTGGCATTACCGCTCATCGACAGCATGAATCCGTCCGCGGACGTGCTGGCGCTTTCGTCGACCGAGGTCGACATCTCGGGCATCGACGAGGGCATGGCGATCACCGTCACCTGGCGCGGATCGCCGGTGTTCGTCCGTCACCGCACGGGCGCGGAGATCGAGGAAGCGGAGGGAGTCGACATGGGCGCCCTGCGCGATCCGCAAACGGACGAGTCCCGCGTGATCGATCCGAAATGGCTGGTCGTCTCGGGGGTCTGCACGCATCTCGGCTGTGTGCCCGTGGGCAACAAGCCGTCGGAGAATCGCGGCGAGTTCGGCGGCTGGTTCTGTCCCTGCCACGGCTCGCAGTTCGATACCTCCGGACGAATCCGCAAGGGCCCCGCACCGACCAACCTGCCGGTGCCCGAATATGCCTTCACTTCCGAGACCTCGATCAAGATCGGCTGACAAGGTTCGGCCCGTGAGGCTGGACCCACAGGCTCGACAAGGACTTTCAGTGGGGCGGCAGGACGCCCGACCGACCAGGGAACACCGATGAGTGCAAGCCACGAAAAGCCCGTATTCAAGAACGGCATGGTGCGATGGGTGGATGACCGCCTGCCCGTCGTCACCGTCATGTACAACGCCATCGGGCCGGGTCATCCGACGCCGAAGAACCTCAGCTACTGGTGGAATTTCGGCTCGCTCGCCGGACTGATGCTCGGCCTGCAGATCATCACCGGCATCGTGCTCGCCATGCACTACAATCCGAGTGCCGCGGAGGCCTTCAATTCCGTCGAGCACATCATGCGCGACGTGAATTTCGGCTGGTTCCTGCGCTATGCCCACGCCAACGGCGCCTCGATGTTCTTCATCGTCGTCTACATCCACATTTTCCGCGGCCTGTATTACGGGTCCTACAAGTCACCGCGCGAACTGTTGTGGATGCTCGGTGTCGTCATCCTGCTGTGCATGATGGCCACCGCATTCATGGGCTATGTGCTTCCCTGGGGCCAGATGAGCTTCTGGGGTGCCAAGGTCATCACTGGCCTGTTTGGCGCAATCCCGCTGGTTGGCGAACCGTTGCAGATTTGGCTGCTGGGCGGCTTTGCGCCTGACAATGCCTCGCTGAACCGCTTCTTCTCCCTGCACTTCCTGCTGCCCTTCGTGATTGCAGCTGTCATCATCCTGCACATCTGGGCGCTTCATATCCCCGGTTCCTCGAACCCGACGGGTGTTGAAGTGAAGAGCGAGAGCGACACGGTCCCGTTCCACCCTTATTACACAGCAAAGGACGGTTTCGGCCTTGGGGTCTTCCTGATCCTTTACTGCCTGATGCTGTTCTTCCTGCCCAATGCGCTCGGCCACCCGGATAACTATATTCCGGCCAACCCGATGAGCACGCCGGCGCACATCGTGCCCGAATGGTATTTCTGGCCGTTCTACGCGATTCTGCGCGCTTTTACGGCGGACTTCTTCTTCATCCCGGCCAAGCTGATGGGCGTGCTTGCCATGTTCAGCGCAATCCTGGTGTGGTTCTTCCTGCCTTGGCTGGACAATTCGCCGGTGCGTTCGGGCAACTATCGCCCCTTGTTCCGCAAGTTCTTCTGGTTCGGTCTGCTGCCCTGTGTTCTCGTTCTGGGGTATTGCGGCGGTGCGCCGGCTGAAGAACCCTTCGTGATGATCAGCCAGATCGCCACGGCCTATTATTTCCTTCACTTCCTTGTGATCCTTCCGATCGTCAGTTCGGTCGAGAAGCCGGAACCGTTGCCTTATTCGATTACCGAATCCGTTCTGGGTTCGGACGACAAGGCCACGCTGGCCTCGGGCAATTGACTGGACAGAGCTGAGAGAAAGTATCTGATATGATCCGCCTTATCGGTATCCTCGCTGGTCTGTTCTTCACGGCAGGCGTTCTCTGGGCCTTCGGCAACGGAGCCTATAACCACATCACGGAACCGCCCGCGCCGACTGCGGAGCATCACTTCCACAAACATCCCAAGCCGCTGCATCTGGCGAGCGACGGCCCCTTTGGCCGTTATGACAAGCAGCAGTTGCAGCGTGGCTTCCAGGTTTACAAGGAAGTCTGCTCGGCTTGTCACTCGCTCAACCACGTCGCGTTCCGCGATCTCAGCCAGCTTGGTTACAGCGAAGCTGAAGTGAAGGCGATCGCTGCGGGTTTCCAGGTTCCGGGTATCGATCCGAATACGGGTGAAACAACAACCCGTGCCGGTCTTCCGACAGACTATTTCCCCAAACCGTTTGCGAACGATATCGCTGCGCGCGCTGCCAACAACAATGCAGTTCCGCCCGATCTTTCGCTGATGGCCAAGGCGCGCCACAATGGCCCGGCCTACATCCATTCGCTGCTTACCGGGTATCAGGACCAGCCGGCTGAACTGCTGAAGGAGTTTCCTGACGCGAAAACGCCTGCCGGGCTGCATTACAACCCCTATTTCG
>JAGREZ010000194.1 GCA_020446285.1 Geminicoccaceae bacterium | reverse complement strand
GTCGGAGCTTACGCTCCTCCGGATCCGGTGCAAGCGGGGATGTATCCGGAGAGATTCACGGCGCTTGTCCCGGCAACGTAGCGGTGCCTTCCGGCCATACCGATGCGGCGAGGGTGTGCATGTTCAGGCCCATGATCGCACGGCGGTCCGGATCGCCATAGCCGCGCTTGTCGAGGCCTTCGAGGATTTCGGGGATCTGTTCGGGGCGGGCGCATTTCACACCCTGGAGACCCGAGACGCCATAGCCCTGTTCGGCCGGCCACCAGTAGTTCCTGTCGATGCCGAAGGGGAATTCGTTCATGCCGTCATCGGGATAGGCATAGTCGAGGCCGAGACCGACCTGCCGGGGTCCGATACGGTCGGCCAGATAGTCGATGCAGTCGAGAATGGCGGAGGTTCCGGCGGCGTGGTCGGTCAGGAAACGGCCGATGCCGTTGACGCAGACGACACCGCCGCGCGCGGCGCAGGCATCGATCTGCTCGTCGGTGATGTTGCGCAGGTCGCCCTGGATGGCGCGGGGATTGGCATGGCTGAAGAAGGCCGGGGATGGCGAATGTTCGATGATGTCGAGGCTGGAGCGGTGGCCCGTATGCGAACAGTCCATGAGCATGCCGGCCAGGCCGATCGCCTCGACCACCCGGTGGCCGAGGGCTGTGAGCGGCATGTCCTCGTCATAGCAGCCGCCGCTGACGGAATTGTTGCGATTGTAGGCGAGATGGATCTGGCGGATGCCGAGATCGAAGAAGACCGGGACCATGTCGGGACGTTCGAGAAGGGGCATGGCACCTTCGAGATCGAAGCCGATGGCGAGCCGGCCGGTGGCATGGGCGAGGTCGATATCGCCGATCGTGCGGGCGAACAGGAACTGGTCGGGTGCGGCTTCGATCTGGCGGCGAAAGCTGGCGATCACCGGCAGGATCTGTGCAACCGGGTTCATGTCCATGCCGACATTGACCGAGACGAAGCCCGTTCCGGCAAGCCTGTGCCGTTCCAGCATGCCGATATCGGCGGCCGGATCGAGCGGCAGGCAGGAATGGGCATCCCAGATCAGGGGCGGCCCGTCCGGATTGCGTGACGGCGGCTGAGGCATGCGCAACTCTCTCCATCGAATTTGTCAGCGTGTTGAAGAAATGCCGATGGTCGTCGCGGCTGTGGGCATTTCTTCAACACGCTGTTAACCGCAGATTAACTCCGTGCGGGGAGGATGCCACGGAGAAATCAAGCAATGGTCCGACCTGTCATGACTGTATCCGAATCCGTTTCCCCGCCGGACATGCAGGGCACTGCCGAAGCGCATGGGGCCGGCGGCGGCGGGCATGGGCGGCAGGGGCGCACGGCGGAACTCCGGCGCGTCCTCTGCGTCGATGACGATGCGGATATCCGCGCAATCACGGATCTGGCGCTGGGCATGATCGGCAAGCTCGATGTCACGCTCTGCGAGTCCGGTGAAGCCTGTCTCCTCGCACTCGAGCGGGATCTGCCGGATCTGGTCGTCCTCGATGTCAACATGCCGGGGCTGGACGGTCTCGAGACGCTCAGGCTCATACGCTGCAATCCGCGCACGGCCGGTCTGCCGGTGGTCATGCTGACCGCGCGCATGGTGCAGCACGACGTCGATTCCTATCATGCCGCGGGAGCGACCGGGGTGATCGGCAAGCCCTTCGATCCGATGGATCTGGCCAGCCGGCTGCATGTCTATCACGACGGCCACATCCGTTCGCTCGGGCTGTCCGCCACGGCGACGGGCAGGTGACGGTCGACGCAGCCCTGTTCGATGAGTTGCGCCAGCGTTTCCTGGAGCGCATCGATGCCGACCGGTTGCGTTTCGCCACGCTTCTGGCATGGCCGGTCAACGAACCTCGCCGGCGTTCGGCACGGATGCTGGCGCACAGGATCGCCGGCGGCGGCGGTACGCTCGGCCTCGAGCGGATCTCCCTTGTCGCAGCAGGACTCGAACGGGCGCTCGGCGCCGGCATCGACCATCGTCCGGCCTTGCGCGATCTGCACGAGGCCATCGATCTGGCGCTTGTCGGCGAGGCGAACCGTGAGGCGTTGAGAACCGGCGGATCCGGAGACCCTGCCACGGTCGATTGACGCGCGGCGGACCGGGTCGGCTTCGGCCCGCCGTCACGGCGGCTGAACGCATGCCGGGGATCGAGCCGTCTCCCCGTCGACCGGGAAAAGTGATAGAGCGCGATGGGCAAGGCAGCGCAAGCAACCTGCCGGCCATGGTGACTTTCGGGGAGGAAGCGGTCTTGAGCGAGATGTCCATCCGCGACGGGGTGTTCGAACGCCTCCATCGCCGGGTCTTCTATGGCTGGGTGATCCTGGGTGTCGCCGGCCTCGGGATCTTCGTGAGCGGTCCCGGCCAGTCGCACAATTTCAGTGTGTTCATCGGTCCCGTCAGCGAGGATCTCGGGATCAGCAAGGCGACCATTGCCACCGCCTACGGGCTGGCGACGCTGGCTGCGGCGTTCCTGTTGCCGAAGATGGGCATGCTGGTCGACCGTTTCGGGCCGAGGCTCGTGGCGATCACCGTTACCGTCCTCCTCGGTTTCGCCTGCATGATCTTCGGTGCGGTCTCCGGCTTTCTGTGGCTGGCGCTGGGCTTCGGTATCCTGCGGTTTCTGGGGCAGGGCTCGATGATGCTCACCTCGGCCAACATGGTCACGCAATGGTTCCAGCGCAAACGCGGCTTCGCGCTCAGCCTTATGGCACTCGGTTTCGCGGTGTCGATGGCGGTGCATCCGCCGCTCGGGCAATTCCTCATCGAGACGATCGGCTGGCGCAGGGCGTGGCTGGTGCTCGGCCTGATGACATGGGTTCTCATGCTGCCGGCACTGCTGCTGCTTGCGTTCGACAAGCCCGAGGACAAGGGGCTCACGCCGGACGGTGACGAGGCGGCGGATCCCACCGCACCGAAGGCGGAGATCACCGGGCTCACGCTGAAGGAGGCGCTGCGCACGCGGACATTTCATATCGTTGCGGGCGGCTTCTTCTCGGTATCCATGATGGTGACCGTCCTGCACTTCTATCAGGTGACGATCTTCGCCAGTCATGGCCTTGCGCCGTGGATCGCCGCCTATGCCTTTCCCATCTCGGCGCTGACCATGGTTCTGACCATGCCGCTCGTGGGCCGGCTGTTCGACATGATGAAGACCCGCCGGGCCTTCGGCATCGGCCTGCTGGTGCTCACCGCCGCACTGGTGCTGTCCACCTTCACCACCGATCTGTTCACGACCGCCCTCTATGCCGTCGCCTTCGGCCTGTCGAATGCCTTCAGCCTGACCATGTTCGGCTATCTCTGGCCGCGCTATTTCGGGCGCAGGCATGTGGGCTCGATCCAGGGGGCCGGGCAGATGATCGCGGTCGTGGGTGCGTCGGTGGGACCATTTCCGGTCGGTATCGCATTCGATCGACTGGGCTCGGGTGACGGTGCCATCCTCGCCATGGCGCTCATTCCCTTCGCCTTCGCGATCGCCACCCAGACATTGCGCACGCCGCCGGGCCTTTGCGATCACGCGCATCTCGACTGAGTGCTCCCGCCGGGCGGTCAGCCGCCGGTGGGGAAGCGCGGGATCTGGGTATAGCGGTGCACGTCGATGCAGAGCACGAGACCGAATCCCATGAGCGTGGTGAGCATGGCCGTCCCGCCATAGGAAATGAGCGGGAGCGGTACGCCGACCACCGGAATGAGGCCCGTTACCATGGCGACATTGATGATCACATAGAGGAAGAAGTTGATGGCGATGGCCATGGCGAGCAGCCGTCCGAACTGGTGGACCGAGCGAAGGGCGACCGAAATCACCAGCAGGATCACGCTCAGGCAGAGGCCGAGAACGACGAGCGCGCCGACGAGGCCGGTCTCCTCGGCAAGCATGGTGAAGGCGAAATCCGTCTGCTTTTCGGGAAGAAACGACAGCTGCGCCTGCGTGCCGTTGAGGAGCCCCTTGCCCCACAGCCCGCCCGAGCCGAGCGCGATCTTCGACTGGATGATGTGATAGCCGGCGCCGAGCGGATCGCGCTCCGGTTCCATGAAGGTGAGAACGCGCTCCCTTTGATAATCGTGGAGCTGGCTCCAGATGATCGGCAGCGCACCGCCGACGGCGGCGATCGCGAGGGCGAATTTCCAGAGGCGCACGCCGGCGAGAAACAGCATCGCCACGGCGACGGCGAGCAGCATGACCGCCGTGCCGAGATCCGGCTGCTTGAGCACGAGCGCTGCCGGCACGGCCGCGAGCAGGATGGCCGGAAGCAGGTGGGAGGGGCTCTTGACCTCGTCGAGATAGGAGGGGTGGAAATAGCGGGCGAGTGCGAGGGCCAGCGCGATCTTCATCAGCTCGGATGGCTGCAGCTGGAAGAAGCCGAGGTCGATCCAGCGCTGCGCGCCCTTGCTCAGGCTGCCCATGATCTCGACCGCGATCAGCAGCGAGAGGCAGATTCCGTAGATCGTGTAGGCATGGCGGAAGAGCAGACGCACATCGATCAGGGCTATGCCGAGCATCAGCAGGGTCCCGAAGGCAAGGCGCAGGCCATGCCGTGCCGCCCATGGTTCGTGACTTCCGCCGCCGGCGGAATAGAGCACGATGTAGCCGACGAGACCGATAACCACGATCAGGGCGACGAGCGGCCAGTGCATCCCGAGGAGCTTTTCCGAAAGGCGAAGCTCCATGGGCTTGATGCGGGTGGCGATGCTCAAGCCGGTTTCTCCTCTGCCGGGGCTGTCACGTCGTCACGCTCCGGCACTCTTGCTGCCGCGCCCCGCCGGATCGAGTTCGAGCGCGCGGGTCATGATGTCCTTGGCGATCGGTGCCGCGGCCTTGCTGCCGCTCTCGCCATGCTCGACGATGACGGAGACCGCGTAGCGCGGATTCTCGTAGGGCGCGAAGCAGACGAAGAGCGCGTGATCGCGCTCCTCCCACGGGCGGTCCTTGCGCTTGTGCAGCCCCTGCGCCCGCTCGGAGCGGGTGATGCGGCGGACCTGCGAGGTGCCGGTCTTGCCGGCCATCTCCACATTCTCGATATCGAGTCGTGCACCGCGCGCCGTGCCGCGCCTGCCGTTGATGACCTCGTGCATGCCGTCGAGAACATGACGCAGCGAGCTTTGCGAGATGTTCACCGAGCCGACATTCTCGATGTCGGTCGGACGGACGAACCAGGGCTTCACCGCCTTGCCGCCATTGCACAGCCGGGCGGTCATGATCGCGAGCTGCAGCGGTGTGGCGAGCACGAAGCCCTGGCCGATGCCGGCGACCAGCGTCTCGCCCTTCTGCCATGGCTCGCCCACGGCTTCGAGTTTCCATTCCCGCGTCGGTATGAGGCCCGGCCGTTCGCCCGGCACGTCAATGTCGAGACTGTGTCCGAGGCCGAGCCGGTTGGCCATTTCGGCGATCGCATCCACGCCGACCCGGCGGGCGATGTCGTAGAAATAGACGTCGCAGGATTGCGCGAGTGCCTGATTGAGCGAGATGCGGCCATGCCCCCATTGTTTCCAGCAGTGAAAGCGTGACCGTCCAAGACGCATGAAGCCCGGGCAGTACGCCTCGTAGGTATGGGTGATGACGCCGGCTTCCAGAGCCGCGAGCGCCGTCACCATCTTGAAGGTGGAGCCCGGCGGGTACTGGCCGCGGATGCACTTGTTGACGAGGGGGTGACGGGGATTGTCCCGCCATTCGTTCCAGAGGGCATGGCTCAGGCCGTTGTTGAAGGCCCGTGGATCGAAGGTCGGCACGCTTGCCAGTGCCAGCACGGCACCGGTCTGGACATCCACCACCACCGCACCGGCGGCGAGCTCGCCGGAAAGGCGGTTGAAGCAATATTGCTGGAGATTGATGTCGATGGAGAGATTCAGGTCCTTGCCGGGATCGCCATCGTCACGGTCGAGCTCGCGTATGGCCCGGCCGACGGCATTCACCTCGACCCGGCTGAGCCCGGCGCGTCCGCGCAACTGCTTTTCGTAAGTCTTCTCGATGCCGTTCTTGCCGATGCGGAATTCCGGAATCTTGAGAAGCGGATCATTGTCCTCCTCGAGCTCGCGCTCATTGACCGGACCGACATAGCCGAGCACATGGGCGAGGATCTCGGCATGTGGATAGTCGCGGAGCAGGCTCGAATCGACGACGATACCGGGAAGCTCGGGCGCGCGGATCGCGATGCGGGAGACTTCTTCCCATGTGAGACCCTCGCGCACGTCGATCGGCACGAACGCGCGCCGCGCCTCGGCCCGGATGATGACATCCTCGAGTTCCTCGGGGCGGAGTTCGACCAGTGTCGAGAGACGCTCGAGCGTCTTGCGCAGGTCGAGCGTGCGTTCGCGGATGACGCGGATGCGATAGGTGGGGACATTGCGCGCGAGCGGTCGTCCGGCAATGTCGTAGATGCGCCCGCGGGGCGGGATGAGGAGGCGCTGATTGACCCGGTTGTCCTCGGCCAGAAGCGCATAGTCTTCCGATTTCTGGATCTGCAGGTGATAGAGTCGCGCGCCGAGGCCGGCGAAGAGCACGCTTTGCGCGGCTCCGGCGAAAATGGCCCGGCGTGTGAAACTGCGCAGGCGTTCAGCTTCCTGATACATGGCTCGCCTTTGGAAGGAAGTCGCGTGTCGACGAGAGAACATAGCCTGCCAGAGGGTAGACCGCGACCGTCAATGCAAGTTCGAGAACGACCGGGCGAAGCTCGAACAGATGTCCGAACCATATGCAGGCGACGATCCAGCGAAGTCCGAGAACGGCCGTTGCGGCAATCACGAAGCTTGCCCAGATCACGATGAAGGAGGTCGTCGCAAGGAACCGCTCGCGCGGCATCAGCAGGTTGCGGGCGACCAGAAAGGCGAAGGCGGACAAGCCGAGCGGCAGGCCGGCTATGCCATCGAGCAGCATGGCCAGCGCGAAGATCCAGAAGATCCCGAGGAGGTCGGGACGATAGATCGTCCAGTAGAAAACGACGCAGACCAGAAGCGATGGCATGGCCGCGTCGGGAGCGGCGCTGGGTAGCGGCAGAAGGTCGATATAGAGGGCGACGATACCGGTGAGGCCGGGAAGAAGCCGGCCCAGCATGTCGCCCGGATGGCCCTGGAGCCAGTCGTCCATCATTCGCCCGGCACCTCTTCCCCGATGGTGGAGGCGGCGGAATCCGGCGCGCGCGCGGGCTGCAGCCTGTTGGGGCCGTAGAAGATCTCGTCCGCCTCGTCACCGAGTGCCGAATCATGGGTAATCGGCTCGAAATGCAGGATCGAGACATGATCGAGTCGCGTCCAGTCGACATTGGGACGGACCGATACCTGATGCTCGTCGATATGCACGACCTTGCCGACCATCATTCCGGGGGGCAGGAGGCCACCCTGTCCGGAGGTGACGACATCGTCGCCGATTGCGAAACGGGGCTGGAGCGGCAGGAAGCGGAGCTTGGGCTCGCTGCTGTTGTCGCCCTCGAGGATGGCCCTGTCGCCGGAGGGGCCGATGACGACCGGTACGCGGGAGTTGAAATCGGTGAGCAGCATCAGTCGCGCCGTCCGCTCGCTGACGCTCAGCAGCCTGCCGACCAGGCCCTCGGGGCGGATGACCGGCATCCCCGGCTCGAGACCGCGATTGCGTCCGGCATCGAGCAGCCGCGTATGCACGAACGGAGTCGCTGTATCGGCGATGACTGCCGCACTGGTGAAATTCCGCGTCTGTTCGATGCGCGGAGCCTGCAGGAGTTCGCGCAGGCCCTCATTCTCGACCTCGAGAAGAACGGCCCGATGCTGTGCGGCAAGCAGGCGCTCGTTCTCCTCGCGCAATCGCTCGTTCTCCTCGAAGACCGCGAGAACGCCACCGAGGGTATGGGCGGCATCCCTTGTCAGTTCGATGGGCTTGCGCAGCAGCGAGAGAACGGAAAGGCTGCCGTCGGCGATCCCGTCGGATGTCGCCTGGATGAGCTTGAGATCGGCCTTGCCCAGCACGAGGATCGCGACCGAGATGAAGAGCAGCGTTGTCAGCAGCATCTTCTGGGTCGAAGCCCGCACGCTCATGGCCGCCATCGACAGGCGATACATTGCCGATCTCATCGCGACGCATCCGTAAATGAACTCATGAACCGGATCATATCACCAAATAGGCGAGTTGAAAGGCTTCTACAACACCCTTGTAGCTGGATTCGCTACGGCGCATCCGATGCAACCCGCCGAAGCGCTCCGGGCGGGTCCGGTGCGGTATGGTGAACGGATGTCAGTAGGCCGTATGCAGGACGTGCCTGAGAATTTTCATCTCTTCAAGACAGCGGCCGGTGCCGAGGGCGACGCAGGTCAACGGTTCGTCGGCGAGACTCACGGGCAGGCCGGTCGAGTGGCGCAGGACGAAATCGAGATTGCCGAGCAGCGAGCCGCCGCCGGTCATGACGATGCCCTTGTCGACGATGTCGGCGGAAAGTTCGGGTGCCGTATGTTCGAGTGCGACCTTGACCGCCTCGATGATGGCGTTGACGGGTTCGGCGAGGCTCTCGGCGATCTGCCGCTCGGAGATGACGATCTCCTTGGGCACGCCGTTCATGAGGTCGCGGCCCTTGATTTCCATCACCTCGCCATTGCCGTCCTCGGGCAGGCAGGCGGAGCCGATCTGCTTCTTGATGTTCTCCGCCGTCGCCTCGCCGATGAGCAGGCTGTGGTTGCGGCGGATATAGTTGATGATGGCCTCGTCCATCTTGTTGCCGCCGACCCGGATCGAGCGGGCATAGACGATGCCGGCAAGCGAGATGACCGCGACCTCGGTGGTGCCGCCGCCAATGTCGACGACCATGGAGCCCGTCGGATCGGTGACGGGCAGGCCGGCGCCGATCGCGGCGGCCATGGGCTCGTCGATCAGATGCACGCGCCTCGCACCGGCCGCCTCGGCGGCTTCCTGGATGGCGCGACGCTCGACCGCGGTGGAGCCCGACGGCACGCAGATGATGACCTGCGGGCTGGCGAAGCCGCGCCGCTGGTGCACCTTGCGGATGAAATGCTTG
>JAGREZ010000021.1:1597-3155 GCA_020446285.1 Geminicoccaceae bacterium | reverse complement strand
GTGAATCTATACAATTGGGGAATTTTGCCAGACGCGCCAGAGGCGTTCGGCGACATCGTCCCAGCTGAAGGCCCTGCGGATGCCTTCCGCACCGGCGACGCCCATTGCGCGCCGCCGCCGGATCCCCGAACATGGCTTCGGCAAGCGGCCCGCGCGGCCGGCTTGATGTTCAGGCGCCGTCGCTGCCCGTCTGCTGTTCGAACATGGCGAAAGTCTGCTGTTCGGTCAGGCGCGGATGATCGCCGGCGATGTCATAGCCCGGTGGCTTGCAGTCGATGAAGATCTCGCCGGTCACCCGGAAGATGGAGCGATCATCGAACAGTCCCGTCGGCATGAGCAGCTGCCCGGTCTCCTTCATGCGATAGAAGAGGTTCGAACCGCAATTGCGGCAGAAACCGCGCTCGGCCCAGTCGGAGGAAGCGTAGACGCCGACATGCTCCTCACCCTCGAAGGTGACGCCCTGCACCATCGTCGCGAAGACGGGTCCGCCGGCCCATTTCTGGCACATGCCGCAGTGACAGACATGGTGTTCCGTCTCGACCGCTTCGGCGACGAAACGCACCTTGCCGCACAGGCATGAACCCGCATGCGATGTCATGGCGTCGACTCTCCCGGCAGATTGCAGACCCTTGCCGATATTCGGCATTCACCGGGCAGTCCTGCGCACTGGTGCTTTCCCAGTCAACCCGTTGCGGGTGGACTGTGTCGCTGAGAACATACCTCTACGGACGGATCGTCACGCCGTTTTGCATGAGCCACATCTTGACCTCGCCCACGGTCAGATCGTCGTCATGAAAGATGGAGGCGGCGAGCACCGCATCCGCGCCGGCGTCGAAGGCTTCCTTCATGTGTGCAGCGGAATCGGCGCCGCCCGAGGCGATGACGGGCACATGCACGGCTTCGGCAATCGCACGGGTGAGCGGCAGATCGAAGCCCTCGCGGGTGCCGTCGCGATCCCATGAGGTGAGCAGGATCTCGCCCGCACCCCGCTCCTGTGCTTCCCTCGCCCAGCTCACGGCATCCATGCCGGTGCCCTCGCGTCCGCCCTTGACGAGAACCTCGAACCGGCCGTCACGCAGGGCCGCATCGATGGCCAGCACACAGCACTGGCTGCCGAAGCGCCCCGCGATATGCGACAGGATTTCGGGATTGCCGACGGCGGCGGTATTGACCGAAACCTTGTCGGCCCCGGCATCGAGCAATGCGGCGGCATCATCCTCGGCCCGCACACCGCCGCCGACGGTCAGCGGGATCGAGAGTCGCTCCCGTACACGCGCCACGGTTTCATGCTGGTTACCACGACCTTCCGGTGTCGCCGACACATCGAGGATGACGATCTCGTCCGCACCCTGGTCCTGATACATCCGGGAGCGTTCCGCCGGGTCGCCGGCATCGCGCAGGCCCTGAAACTTCACACCCTTGACCACGCGTCCATGGCTGACATCGAGACAGGGAATGATACGGGACGCAATCATGCCTGCTGCTCCAGAAAACGCGAAAGGAGTGCTTCCCCATAGGCGCCGGAAAGTTCCGGATGGAACTGGCAGCCGATGATGTT
>JAGREZ010000021.1:0-1459 GCA_020446285.1 Geminicoccaceae bacterium | reverse complement strand
CCACCTCGTTCCAGCCGAACTGCGGCACCCGCACCCCGTCGGCGAACCGTCCCACATGTCCCTCGAGCACGGCGAGCCCGCGCACACCGGGACTCTCGTCGCTGGTCTCGAACAGAAGCTGATGGCCGACGCAGATGGCGATCGTCGGCCGGTCGGCATGAATGCGCCGGCGAAGCGGTTCCACCCAGCCCTGCCGTTCGAGCCGTTCCATCGCTGCCCCGAATGCGCCCACGCCGGGAAGCATGACATGCGAAGCCGTCTCGATCTCCCCGCCGTTCCGGGCCAGACGCGGCTCACTGCCGAGCCGGCGAAAGGCGGCGGTGACAGAAGCGATATTGGCCGTGCCGGTCGGCACGATGACGACCTCGGCCATGCTCACAGCAATCCTTTCGTGCTCGGAATATCCTCGTGGCCGTCGAACGCCACCGCCTGTCGCAGTGCCAGCGCCAGTGACTTGAAGGCCGCCTCGGCACGGTGATGATCATTCTCGCCACGGATCAGGTCGACATGCAGGGCCATCCGTCCCGCAATCGCCAGCGACTGGAAGAAATGCACGAGATTCTCCGTCGCGACATCGCCGATCGATGAGCGCACGAAGCCGGCTTCGACCGTTGCATGCGGCCGTCCTGACAGGTCCACCACCGAGCGCGCCAGCGCCTCGTCGAGCGGCGCATAGGCGTGGGCGAAACGGCGGATCCCCCGGCGGTCGCCGAGCGCCTCGTCGAGCGCCCTGCCGAGTGCGAGCGCGCAATCCTCGATGGTGTGGTGATCGTCCACCTGCAGGTCGCCCGAGCAGACGAGCTGGAGATCGAAGCGTGCGTGCCGGGTCAGCGCCGTCAGCATATGGTCGAAGAACCCGAGGCCCGTGTCGATCTCACCCTCGCCGCCGCCGTCGAGATTCAGGGTCACCCGGATCTCCGTCTCGGCGGTGACGCGTTCGATGGTTGCCTGTCTTCCGGTCATGGACGGTCCCGGCCTTTCCAAGGTTACGCCACGATCTGGGCAATTTCGGAAATCACGATATCCGAGCCTCCCGCTTCCTTGATGGAGCGAATGAGGGCCGGCAGGTCCTGCCGGGGCACCGCCGCCTTGACCGCATAGCCCTGCCCGCCATGCAGCGGCGATATGGTCGGCTCGCGCATGCAGGGAAGGAGTTCGACCAACCGCTCGAGATCGTCATTGCCGACATTGGTCTCGATCATCACCCGCCGGCGCGCATCGAGAACGGAGCGCACCAGAAGGCAGAAGAACTCGATACGCTCCCGCTTGCCGGTATCCTCCATCGAGCGCGGATGTGCGTAGAGCCTCGTCGACGACCGCATGACATCGGCGAAGATCGAAAGTCCGTTGGCCTTCAGCGTCGCACCGGTGGCGGTGTTGTCGACGATGCAGTCGGCATCCTCCGGCGGGAACACCTCGGTCGCACCGTAGGAACGCACGATACGCGCATCGAGCCCCT
>JAGREZ010000193.1:8240-16758 GCA_020446285.1 Geminicoccaceae bacterium | reverse complement strand
GTCGGCTTCGCGATCGCCTCCGACAGCGTCTGCCTGTCCTACAACAGCACCTGCGACGATGACGACGATCATGACCATGATGACGATCCGTCCCCCGTTCACGAGGTGGGGCCTTGAACGCGGTCATGTCATCGGGGGAGAGCGCGTATTCCCGATGACATCTTCGAGAATCCGCGTCTGGTGGAGGTTTATGATGCGTTCGAGGGCGAGCGCGGGGATCTCGTTCACTATCTGCGGATCGCACGGGAGCTGAACGCGGTTTCCATCCTCGATGTGGGATCGGGGACCGGTTGCCTCGCCTGCCTGCTGAACCGGGAAGGCTTCGAGGTCACGGCGCTCGAGCCCGCGAAGGCATCGCTGGACAAGGCGCGTTCGAAACCCGGTGCGGACGGAATTCGCTGGATTCACGGGCATGCGCAGGCGCTTGCGCCAATGCAGGTGGATCTCGCCTTCATGACGGGCAATGTGGCGCAGGTCTTCCTCAGTGACGGGGAATTCGAGGCGGTCCTGCGCGCGATCCGTAGCGCCCTGAAGCCCGGCGGGTTTCTCGTCTTCGAGACGCGGGATCCGGCAAGGCGGGCGTGGCTCGACTGGACAGAGGAAAAGACGCGACGGCAACGGGAGCTTGCCGGGATCGGCATCGTCGAGGCGTGGAACGAGGGCGTGGCGGTGGCGGGCGAGCGGGTGAGCTTTTTCAGCTGTTTTCGCTTCCATCGCGACGACAGCCTGTTCAGGTCGAAATCGACGCTTCGCTTTCGCCGCAAGGACGATGTCATCCGCTCCCTGCGGGCGACGGGTTTTCGCGTCGATGAGATACGCGATGCGCCCGATCGCCCCGGCAGCGAATTCGTGTTCATCGCCGGGGCGGACGGACAGCGGGACAGCTGATGCTGTCAGGCCTGGGCTTGAGCCTGGGTTTGGGCTTCGGCCTGGGCCTGGGCGAGACGGCGGGATTGCCGCGTGGTCACATGCCAGATGCGATAGGCTTCGAGCGCGGCCAGCGGCGCGAAATGGACGACGGCCCCGCCGATGCCCCGGCTGACCAGCAGCCAGTGGACCAGTGTCAGCACGGCGGCCGGATAGACCCAGCGTTGCAGGCTCTTCCACAGTTTGCGCATGCGGCGCATGGAGGTGTCGTTGCTGGTGATGGCGAGTGGCACGAAGATGAGAAAGGCGAACCAGCCGGTCCAGATTCCCGCACGCGCCAGCTCTGCCATGATGATGTCCAGCGAGGCCTTGTCGAGCAGGTAGTAGAGAGTGTGCAAGGCCGCGTAGCCGAATGCGGCAACGCCGAGATGACGCCTGCGGGCCATCAGCCACAGCAGCCATCGCTGCCGGCCGAGGAGTAGCATCAACGGGGTGATGGCCATGGCGATGATGGTGAAACGGGCGGCGAACTCGCCTGTCGGATGGACGAGACGGTGAAAACTGGCGGCTCCGGTGATCCCGTCGGTGATCATGCCGATCGACGGCAGGGCCAGCAGCAACCAGAAGGTGTAGGGTGAATTCCAGACGGATTTCAGTGTCGACATGACGAAGGTCTCGGTGTGTGGTGAAGGAACAGGAACCGTCATACCCCCGGTCTGTGTCACGATTTCACCGACAGGCGATGTCAATTGTATCCAATTGTCGTGCGCATGTCTGGTCAAGCCCGGTGCGGTGGACTAGACGGGTGGCATGGCCAGCAACGTTCATGAATATACCGTCTCGGAACTCTCGTTCGCGCTCAAGCGGACGGTCGAGGATGCCTATGGGCTCGTTCGTGTCCGTGGCGAGATATCCGGGTTCAAGCGCGCCGCCTCGGGCCATGTCTATCTCGCGCTCAAGGATGACAAATCGGTGCTCGACGGCGTGTGCTGGCGCGGCACTGCCTCGCGTCTCGCCTTCCGCCCGGAGGACGGGCTCGAGGTCATCTGCACCGGCAAGCTCACCACCTATCCCGGCCGTTCGAAATACCAGATCGTCATCGAACAGATGGAACCCGCCGGCGCGGGCGCGCTCATGGCGCTGTTCGAGGAGCGCAAGCGCCGGCTCGAGGCGGAGGGGCTGTTCGATCCGGCGCGCAAGCGCAAGCTGCCGTTCCTGCCGCGCACCATCGGCATCGTCACCTCGCCCACGGGATCGGTCATCCGCGACATGCTGCACCGGCTCGCCGAACGCTTCCCGAGCCATGTGCTGCTGTGGCCGGTGGCGGTGCAGGGCGAGAGTGCGGCCGGGCAGATCGCCCGCGCCATCCGCGGCTTCGAACGGGTCGAACCGCGCCCGGACCTGCTGATCGTCGCCCGTGGCGGCGGTTCCATCGAGGATCTCTGGTCGTTCAACGAGGAGATCGTCGCCCGTGCTGTGGCGGACAGCACCATTCCGTTGATCTCCGCCGTCGGTCACGAAACCGACACGACACTCATAGACCATGTTTCCGACCGGCGCGCGCCGACGCCCACCGCCGCCGCCGAAATGGCCGTACCCGTGCGCAACGAACTCGCAACCGGGCTGCACGCGCTCGGCGAACGGCAGATGCACGCCTTCGACCGCATGCTCACCCATGCGGCACGGCATGTGGAAGGTCTTGCCCGTGGACTGGGCGAACCGCGCATGCTGCTCGATCTCGCCACCCAGCGCCTCGACGATCTCGGCGAACGGCTGAGACTGCGTTCGCCGCTGCTCGTGCTGGAGGAGCGGCGCGAAAGGGTGGACCAGCGCATGAAGCGGATCGCCGAAATCGTCGCCGATCGCCTGCGCCACAGCGAACGCTCGCTCGCGGCCATTCCCGAAGCCCGCCTCGCGGCACTCGCCGAACGGCGGATCGCCGATGATGCAAAACGGCTCGAAGCCCTCTCCAAGCTGCTCGAAAGCCTCGGGCACAGGCGGGTGCTGGAACGTGGTTACGCGCTCGTCCACCGGACGGCGGATGATACGCTGATCGCGTCGAGCGAGGCGGCGGCGGGCGAAACAGCGATGGAAATCGAATTCCATGACGGACGGCTTCGCGTCGAGCCGGTGCGCGAGGGCAGGGAGCCACGCCCGCGCGGCGCGAAGCCAAGGCCGGCGGAAAAGCCGGGCGAACAGGGGCGATTGCTTTGAGCGACGGGGGAGAGGGCGGCGGCGACCGGCTCGCTGGCCGCGGCATCGACCGCATTCTCGAGGTCATGCGGCGGTTGCGCGATCCCGAAGGGGGCTGTCCCTGGGATATCGAACAGACCTTCGAGACCATCGCCCCCTACACCATCGAGGAAGCCTATGAAGTCGCCGACGCCATCGCACGCGGCGATCTCGCCGATCTGCGCGAGGAATTGGGCGATCTGCTGTTGCAGGTGGTCTATCACACAAGGATGGCGGAGGAGGCGGGGCACTTCGCGTTCGACGATGTCGCCAACGCCATCGCCGACAAGATGATCGCCCGTCATCCGCATGTGTTCGGCCCGGAGGGGGTGGAAAACGCCGCCGCCCAGACCGATCGCTGGGAACAACTCAAGGCGCGCGAGCGGCAGGCGAAGGCGGAGACCGCAGGCACGCGCGCAAGCGTTCTCGACAATATCCCGCTCGGCATGCCGGGTCTCACGCGCGCGTCCAAACTGCAGAAACGCGCCGCCCGGATCGGTTTCGACTGGGACACGCTTCCTCCCATCCGTGCGAAGATCGACGAGGAACTGGCCGAACTGGACGCTGCGCAGGACACGGACGAGCAGGCCGCCGAACTGGGCGATGTTCTCTTCACCATCGTCAATTACGCAAGGCGCACGGGCATCGACCCCGAAGCCGCCCTGCGCGCCGCCAATGCCAGATTCGAGCGCCGCTTCCGCCGCGTCGAGCAACTCGCCGGCGAGGATGCGGCAACCGCCGGCCTCGATGCGCTCGAAGAATTCTGGCAGCAGGCCAAGCGCGAGGAACGGGGATAAGCCTCTCCTGATCGCCCGGATGGTTCATCCCGACGGGAAAAGCTTGTCTCGTCGCATTTCCTGATCGTCTGGATGGTTCCATCCAGACGGGAAAAGCTAGCCGATCCGTCGCCCGAGCTTCTGTTCGAGCTGGCTCAGGGCGGTTTCGTTGAGCGATATGTCGACGATGGAGCCGTCCTCGTCATCCGTGCGCGAGAGGATCCGGCCCTGCTGGTGCAGCCAGCTCAGGATCGATCCCTGATCGTGGGCGAGGCGCACGGTGACGGTGCGGTCATCCCGTGCAAGGCGTGCGTCGATCAGCGTAAGCACATCGTCGAGACCCTCGCCGGAGACGGCGGAGGCCAGCCGGATTTCGTCATGACGGGCGGCTTCGGTGACGATGGCCTGCTGGTGCTCGCCTTCGAGCAGGTCCGCCTTGTTCCAGAGTTCGATCATGCGCCGGTTTCTCGTCTGCTCGTCCACGCCGAGCTCGTCGAGCACCCGCACGACGTCGTGCGCCTGTTCCCCGGTCTCGCTGTGGGTGATGTCGCGGACATGCAGGAGCAGGTCGGCCTCGAGCACCTCTTCCAGCGTGGCGCGGAAGGCGGCGATGAGCGAGGTGGGAAGGTCGGTGATGAACCCCACCGTGTCCGACAGGATGACGTTCTTGCCCGATGGCAGCCGCAGCGTGCGCATGGTGGGATCGAGCGTGGCGAAGAGCTTGTCCTCGGCCTGGACGCCGGCGCCGGTGAGGCGGTTGAAAAGCGTCGACTTGCCGGCATTGGTGTAGCCCACCAGTGCGACCACGGGATAGGGAACCCGCTTTCGTGCCTTGCGGTGCAGGCCGCGTGTGCGTCGGACGTCCTCGAGTTCCTGTCGGATGAAGACCATGCGCTCGTCGATGCGCCGGCGGTCGAGCTCGATCTGGCTCTCGCCGGGACCGCCGATGAAACCGAGCCCGCCGCGCTGGCGTTCGAGATGGGTCCATGAGCGCACCAGCCGCGAGCGCTGGTAGGAGAGGGCGGCGAGCTCGACCTGCAGCACACCCTCGCGGGTGGCGGCGCGCTCGCCGAAGATCTCCAGTATGAGACCGGTCCGGTCGATCACCTTGGATTTGAAGGCGCGTTCGAGATTGCGTTGCTGTACCGGACTGAGGGCGGCGTCGATGATGACGAGATCGATCTCCCGCTCATCGACGAGGGCGGTAATCTCGTCGACCTTGCCCATGCCGATCAGCGTCGCGGGACGCGGTGAGCGCACGGGCGCCAACTCGCCGCCGACGATGTCGAGATCGATGGCGCGCGCAAGCGAAAGCGCCTCGTCGAGCCTTGCAGCGGCGTCGCGCTTTCCCGAGCCGGTATCCGGCATGAGCGGATGCACCACCCATGCCCGATCCCGGGGTATGTCGGTCGAGAAGGGCTCCCGCCCCTGAACTGTTCCCAGGGTGCCTAGCCGCGTTCCATCGGCCCGGAAGCGGGTCCACCCTGTTCCTCGGGCGGCGGGTCGTACAGGCGGACGGCGGCCGAGGGCATCACGGTGGAAACCGCATGCTTGTAGACCAGCTGGACATGACCGTCACGGCGCAGGAGCAGGCAGAAATTATCGAACGAGCTGATGACACCCTGCAGTTTCACGCCGTTGATGAGGAAAATTGTGACCGGTACCTTGTTTTTGCGGACATGATTCAAAAACACGTCCTGAAGATTCTGTTTTTCGGTCGCCATCTCTACGATCCTCAATGTTTTTCAGCGTGCAACCGTTTTCGGGGCGGATAGCGGTTAGCGCTCTGGCCTAGCCATTTGATCAACCAACGTAGAGCGTGCGCCCACTCAGTCAATCCACATGATTGACCGTCCTGCTATCCCGTCCCGAGACGCTTCGCAAGAGCAATGCAGCAAACGGCCGTGAAATCACCGATCCTGTTGTGTGGACAGCACGTCGAGACCGGCGCGCCGGCTATATTCAGCTTGAAGTTGTCTGGTAATGGAGCCGGGCACGCCGTTTGCGACAATACTGTCATCGATCTGCACGACCGGCATCACCAGCGACGACGTGCTGGTCAGGAACGCCTCGCGCGCGCCCTTCGCCTCTTCGAGCGTGAAGGGCCGTTCGACCACCTCGATTCCGAGTTTCCGGGCCAGTTCGAGAACGACCGAACGGGTGATGCCGCCCAGGATCTCGGTGCCGGCGGGGCGGGTGACGAGCCGGCCCTCGCCATCGACGATCCAGGCGTTGGACGACGATCCTTCGGTCACGAAGCCGTCGTCATCGACCAGCCAGGCCTCGCGCGCGCCCTCGCGATGGGCCTTCGTCCTGGCCAGAAGGTTGGGCAGAAGTCCGATGGACTTGATGTCGCAGCGATGCCAGCGCTCGTCCGGCATTGCGATCACCCGGCAGCCCGCATCGACCTCGTGCGGCGAGGGCAGGCGCGCGCGGCGTACGGTGACCACGAGGCTCGCGCGGCCGCTTGCGGGCACGATGTGGTTGCGCGGGGCGATTCCGCGGGAAATCTGGATGTAGACGACGGCATGGCGCAGGCGGTTGCGGCGCAATGTCTCGCCGATCACCGCGCACAGTGCGGCACGGCTCATCGGCGGTTCGATGGCGAGCTCGCGCAGCGAGCGTTCGAGGCGGTCGAGATGGCGGTCCAGATCGCCGGCCTTTCCATCGATGACCCGGATCACCTCGTAGATGCCGTCGGCGAACTGGTAGCCGCGATCCTCGATGGCGATCGCCCGCGCGCCGACGGGAACGTAGCGGCCGTTGACATAGGCGATGCGCGACATGGACGGTTGTTCCCTTCGTTGTTGTTTTCAGAAATAGTCGGGACGGACCGCGAGGAGCTGTTCGACCTTGCGGCTCATGCTGCTCCGGGCGAGTATGACGAGGCGGTCATGGACCTGGATCACGGTGTCGCCGCGCGGGGCGATCACCTTGTCGTCGCGGATGATGGCGCCGATGATGACGCCGCCCATGCGCAGCGAGCGCAATGGCTTGTCGACGATCTGTGCGGTTTCGAGCGCTTCCGCCTCGAAGATTTCCGCCTCGCCGTCGCGAAGGCTGTGGACCGAGCCGAGGCGGCCGCGCTTGACGTGCCGAAGCACGCTGGAGACCGTCGTCTCGCGGGGGTTGATCGCGACATCGATGCCGATCGTGTCCATGAGAATGTCATAAGTGCTGTTGTTGACGAGGGCGAGACTGCGGCCGCAGCCCATGCGCCGGCCGATCAGCCCCGACATGATGTTCACCTCGTCATCGTTGGTCACCGTCACGATCGCATGGGAATTGCGGACGTCGGCTTCCTCGAGCAATTGTTGATTGCGGGCATCGCCGCACAGGACGGTGGTGTGCCCCAGCCTGTCGGCGGCCGCCTCGGCACGGTTGCGGTCGGCCTCGATCAGCTTGATCGACATGCCCGGATGACGCTCCTCGAGCTCGCGGGCGAGAAACAGGCCGACATTGCCGCCGCCGACGATGATGACCCGCTCGCTCATGCGGTCCTCGTGGGCGAAGGCGGAAAGCGCGCGTTCGATATGTGCGGTCTCGACGACGACATGCACCTCGTCATCCACCAGCATCTGGTCGTCGCCGCCGGGCACGAAGAAGCTGCCGCCGCGAACGATGCCGACACAGACGAGATGCAGGTCGGGGAAGAGATAGGAAAGCTGGCGGAGCGGGGTCTTCACCACCGGCGTGTCGGCGGTGCAGCGGAAGCCGATCATGCGCAGCCTGTCGCCGAGAAACGGCACGACGGTGAGCGCGCCTGGAATTTCCAGACGCCGCGCGATCGCGTGCGCCACCTCCACTTCGGGCGAGATGATATGGTCGATCGGCAGGTGATCGCGGTCGAACAGGGTCTGCCAGCGGCTGTCGAGATAGGCCTGCTGGCGCACACGGGCGATCTTGGTGGGCACGTTGAAGATCGAATGCGCCACCTGACAGGCCATCATGTTGACCTCGTCGACCTGGGTGACCGCGATCAGCATGTCGGCATCGCCCGCCGCGGCCTTCTCGAGACTGTCCGGATGGGCGGCGTGGCCGATCATGCCCTGGATGTCGAGATGATCCTCGAGCATCCGGACGAGCTCGGGACGCTGGTCGATCACGGTGACGTCGTTGCCGGTGCTCGCGAGATAGCGGGCGATGTTCGACCCGACCAGACCGGCTCCGGCAACGATGATCTTCATGGGTCAGTCGTCGCTGTGCAGGCCGAGGGTCTTGAGCTTGCGATGCAGGGCCGAGCGCTCCATGCCGACGAAATTGGCGGTCCGCGAGATGTTGCCGCCGAAACGCTGCAACTGCGACTGCAGATAGGCCCGCTCGAAATGCTCGCGCGCCTCGCGCAGCGGCATCGACACGAGCTGGCCGTTGGCGCGGGGGTCCATCTGCCGGGCGGCACTGTCGGTCAGTTCCGGTGGCAGACCCTTGATGCCGATCGTTCCCTGCTCGCCCTCGGGCGCCATGATCAGCATCCATTCCACCGCGTTGCGCAGCTGGCGGATGTCGCCGGGCCAGTCGGCGGTCTGCAGCACGGCCATCGCATCCTCGTCGATCTCCCGCGCCGACAGCCCCGCCTCGCGCGCCGCCTCCTCCATGAAATAGGCGACAAGTTCGGGAATGTCGGTGCGATGATCGCAAAGCGG
>JAGREZ010000193.1:7601-8011 GCA_020446285.1 Geminicoccaceae bacterium | reverse complement strand
TCCATCATGCCGACCACGCCCGGCTGGTCGGGGCCGAGAAAGCCGGGCTCGCAGCCGAACAGCTCGATATCGACGCGATCGGCGGCGAGGGCTGCCGTGTTCAGCACGACGAACGGTCCGTCGGCGCGGCGCGAGCGCTCGTGGATCAGGTGCGACGCCACCTCCTTGCCCGAGCCCGGCGGGCCGCTGATGAGGATGCGGCTGTTGGTGGGCGCGACGCGCTCGATCGCCTGACGGAGCTTGCCGACCACCTGCGAGGAACCGATCAGCTGCGGCTTCGGCGTCTTGCGCTTGAGTTCCTCGTTCTCGCGGCGCAGCCGGGTGGCCTCGATCGCGCGCTCGGCGGCGACCAGCAGGCGATCCGACTTGAACGGCTTCTCGATGAAGTCGTAGGCGCCCTTCCTGATGGC
>JAGREZ010000193.1:4824-7542 GCA_020446285.1 Geminicoccaceae bacterium | reverse complement strand
TTCCTCGCGATCTCCAGGATCTGCACGCCATCGAGAAGGCTTCCCTCCAGCCATATGTCGAGAAGGACCAGCGCCGGCGGACGCTTGGCCATTTCCTGCAGGGCCTCGTCACTGTTCGCCGCCTGGCGGGCGTCGTAGCCTTCATCCTCGAGAATGGCGGATACCACCTCGCGGATGGCCACCTCGTCATCAACGATCAGGATGTCTTTTTTCATCATGGGTCCGATGCAAGTCGCAATACTCGACCGCTTTCGCGGTCATCAAAATCCGACGAATCCTGGCGCAACCGCTGCTTGGGGAAAACAAGCCTCACCAGTGCGCCGCCATGGTCGCCGGAGTCCAGCTCGATCTTCCCATGGTGTTCCTCCATGATCTTGTTGACAATGGCAAGCCCCAAGCCGGTTCCCTTGGCCTTGGTCGTGACATAGGGCTCGAGGATCCGGTGGCGGTCGGCGGCGGGAAGACCCGGGCCGTTATCCTCGATCTCGATGGCCAGTCCGCCGGCCTCGTGACAGAGGCGCGCGATCACCGTCGGCTCGCCCGCCTCCTGCCGTCCCTCGCCGAGCGCCTGAACCGCGTTGAGGAGAAGGTTGGTCAGCGCCTGTCCCACCTTCTCGCCATCGCAGCTCATCCGCGTGCCCTCGGCAAGCTCGTCCTCGATCACAAAGCGGATCGCCGGCCAGGCGGCACGCTGCAGCAGCACGGCCGAGCGGACCACATCGGCGATCCGCTCCTCCTTCATGACCAGCGCCGGCATCCGGGCGAAGGCGGTGAACTCGCTGATCAGCCTGCCGATGGCGTCCACCTGCTTGACGATCGTCGCGATCGAGTTGGCGAAACCCTCCTGATCCTCGCCCGCCACCTGACTGCGGTACTTGCGATCCAGCCGTTCGGCGGACAGGCGGATGGGTGTGAGCGGGTTCTTGATCTCGTGGGCGATGCGCCGCGCCACCTCCGACCATGCCGCCTGACGCTGGGCGCTGATGAGTGCGGTGATGTCGTCGAAGGTGAGCACATAGCCGCGCACCTCGCCGGCGCTCGTCTGCGCGGACAGGCGCACGAGCAGGGTGAAGAGCTGTTCGTCGCGGCGCACCTCGACCTGCTGCGAGACGGAATTGAAGGATACCGTCCGCAGCTTCTCGAACAGCGGCGCCACTTCCGGAAGCACCTCCTCCACCGGCAGGTTCTCGAGCTCGAACGAATCGCGGCCGAAGAACTCGGCGGCGGAACGGTTGGGCAGGAGGATGCGCCGTCCGGCGTCGAGACCGATCACCCCGGCGGTCAGGCCGGCGAGCACCGCCTCGGTGAAACGGCGGCGTTCGTCGAGCTGCTGGTTGGCCTCGACCAGTTCCCGCCGCTGGCTCGACAGCTGGCTCGTCATGCGGTTGAAGCCGCGACTGAGCACGGCGATCTCGTCCTCGTCATCGCCTTCCGGTACGCGCGCCATCAGATCGCCGCTGCGCACCCTGTCGGCGGCGGAGATGAGCTGGCTGATGGGCCAGACGAGGCGATCGGCGAGACTGAGGCCGAACCAGACCGAGGCGAGCAGCAGCAACAGCGCGACGATGCCGAACAGCAGGGCGGAGGTGAGCTGGATCTCCCAGCGCTCGCTCTGCATCTGCTCATAGTCCTGGGTCACCGTCTGCGTGCGCTGCATGAAGGTCAGGACCTCGGCATCGACGAAGCGTCCGACGAACAGGAAGGCATCGACGAAGCCGTCGAGACGCACGAGCGCGCGTACCCGGTCGTCGGTATCGTCGGTGATCACCGCCGCCTCGCCGCCGCTCGCCTTTTCCAGCGCCTCGATCGGCACCTGCGCCATTTCGAAACTGAAACTGAGGCCGCTGCGCGCGAGGATATTGCCGAGACTGTCGAAGACCACCGCCTCGGAGAGTGCGCGGATCTGCGACTGGTCCTCGACCAGCCGTTGCAGCTGCGTGGCATTGCGGATCAGGAGGGCGCCCTCGCGGTTGAGATCGGCGGCCATGGCCAGCGCGTCGGCGCGGATGACCTCCTTGTGCTCGTCGAGATAGGCTTCGGCGACATTGAGGGAATTGTCGAGTGCCGTGCGGATGCGGTCGCTGAACCAGGCTTCGAGGCCGGAGCTCAGGAACACCACGGAAAAGACCGAGACGACGATCGACGGCGCCACCGCCACCACCGCGAAGAGACCGACGAGGCGGGTGTGCAGCTTCGAGCCGGCGATGCCCTTGCGCCGCTCGAGCACCAGCTTCACCAGCCTCCGGCCCACCACGACGCTCAGCAGCAGCAGCAGCACGAGGTCGATGTTGAGCAGGGCGATGACCGTGCGGATGCTGGAGCCGAAGGGCGGCGTGCCGGTGATGAGCACATAGGTGGCGATGCCGGCGGCGACCGCCAGCACGCTCAGGATCAGCGCCAGCCGCCGTTCCAGATCGAAACGCCGGACATGGTCCCAGAAGGTGGGCTCGCTCAGCTTCAGGCCGGAAAGCACGAACGCGGGTCCGATTGCTGTTGTACTCGTCCAGTGTGCTGAACATGGCGGCGGGCGCTCACCTGTGGCTGATAGGAATCTATTCCGCAAAGCCGGAGGCCCCGAACCTGTTTTCAGCTCCCTGTTGACGCTAGTCGAGCATATCAGGGTCCGCGTATCAATTGAATGTCGTGATCGCGGATTTTCTTGCGCAGGGTGTTCCGGTTGAGGCCGAGCATCTCCGCCGCCCTGATCTGGTTGCCGCG
>JAGREZ010000193.1:3123-4705 GCA_020446285.1 Geminicoccaceae bacterium | reverse complement strand
TCGACCGCGGTGGCGAGCGGCGGATCCGCGCCCGCCTGCGGCTCCGGCGGTTCCGGCGTGCCGGTTTCCTCCAGTTCGGCGACGATGCAGGTCTCGTCGATGGTTTCCTCGCTGTAGAGCACGGCAAGGCGGCGGATCAGGTTTTCCAGTTCGCGGACATTGCCCGGCCAGGAATGGGCGCGCAGCCGCCTGAGTGCCGCCGGGGTGAAGGTCTTGAACGGCAGGCCCTCCTCGTGCGCGCGGGCGAGGAAATGGTTGGCGAGTGCCGGAATGTCGTCGGCGCGCTCGCGCAGTGCCGGCAGGCGCAGCGGCACGACATTGAGGCGGTAGTAGAGATCCTCGCGGAACAGGCCCTGTTCCACCAGACGGCGGATGTCGCGATGGCTGGCGGCGACGATGCGGACATTGGTGCGGAAGGCCCGGTCGCCGCCGACCGGCACGAACTCGCCCTGCTGGAGGACGCGCAGCAGGCGCGTCTGCGCCTCGAGCGGCATGTCGCCGATCTCGTCGAGGAAGAGGGTGCCGTCCTGCGCCTGTTCGAACCGTCCCTTGCGGCGTCCGGCGGCGCCGGTGAAGCTTCCCTTCTCGTGGCCGAAGAGTTCGCTCTCGATGAGCTCGCGCGGAATGGCGGCCATGTTGACGGCGACGAACGGCCCGTCGCGGCGGTGACCGAAATCGTGCAGTGCGCGGGCGACCAGCTCCTTGCCGGTGCCGCTCTCGCCGGCGATGAGTACGGTCAGGTCGGTTCCGGTGAGCCGCGCGATGATCCGGTAGATCTCCTGCATCGCCGGCGAGCGGCCGATGATCGGCAGTTTTTCCTCGGTGAGCCCGGTTTCGGCCGCGCGGGCGGCCTGCTGCATCCGCGTCAGCGCCCGCTTGACGGTGATCACGAGGGTGTCGATGTCGAACGGCTTGGGCAGATATTCGAACGCGCCGCGCTCGGTGGCGCGCACGGCGGTCAGGAGCGTGTTCTGCGCGCTCATGACGATGATCGGCAGGTTGCGGCGATGCGCCTTGATGCGGGGCAGGAGATCGAGGCCGTTCTCGTCCGGCAGGCCGACATCGGTGATCACCAGATCGCCCTCGCCATCGGCGATCCAGCGCCAGAGCGTGCTGGCGACGGCGGTGGCGCGCACCTCGTAGCCCTGCCGCGAGAGGGCGCGGGAAACAACCGTGCGGACGGCGGTATCGTCCTCGGCGATGAGGATCGTGCCGCCGCTCACGGGCGGTCTCCGGCGGCCCTGGTGGCGGGTCTGTGGGCCGGCAGCCGCACGCGGAAGACGGGGCCGCCATCCTCGGTCGCATAGGCGACGATGCCGCCATGGTCGTTGACGATCTTGGCAACCAGCGACAGGCCCAGTCCGCGCCCGCGGGGCTTGGACGAGATGAAGGGCTCGAAGAGATGATCGATCATGTCGGCAGCCACGCCCTCGCCATTGTCCCGCACCTCGACGGTGATCGGCAGCTCGATCCGCTCCGGCGAACCGCCCACCTGGACGCGAAGTCCATGCTGGTAGTGGGTGGTGAGCGTGATCCGGCCGGCTTCGCGCGGAGCCGCCTCGGCGGCGTTCTTGACCAGATT
>JAGREZ010000193.1:0-2982 GCA_020446285.1 Geminicoccaceae bacterium | reverse complement strand
AGCGGGCGCTGTTCGGCGAACGGGTCCATGCCGTCGATGAGCGTCACCACCCGGTCGGTCTCGTCGACGATGAGCCGGACGAGCGTCCTGTCCTCCTCGCTCAGGCTGCCCTCGAGCAGCTGTGCGGCGCCGCGAATGCCGGAAAGCGGGTTCTTCACCTCGTGCGCCAGTGTCTGCGCCAGTGCGGCGATGGAACGTGCGCTGCCCCTGTGGGCGAGATGCCGGTCGAGACGCTGGGCGATGGAGCAGCGATGCAGCAGGACGAGGATCGCACCGCCATCGCCATCGCCTGTGTCCGTCTGCGGCTCGCCCATGGGCAGGACATGCGCGTCGACCTCCGCGCCGCGTCCCTTCGCCAGCGCCAGCGCGAAGCCGTATTCCGAGACCGACACGCGCTCCAGGGCGACCTGACGGACGAGTGCGGCCAGTGTCGAATGCGGTGCCAGAAGATCCCCGAACGCGCGTCCGGCGAGCTGGCCGGCGCTTGCCGAAAAGAGCTGCTCGGCGGCCGGATTGAGCGAGAGGATCGAGCCGCCGGCATCGAGGACCAGCACCGAGGAGGGCAGGGCATCGAGAATGGCGGTCGCATCGGGAACGGCGGTGAGCAAGCGGGCCTGACCTCGGGCTGGAAAGCGATGACCGAATTTTAGGCAGGAAACCGCATCTGCACAAGGATCGTGCACAACTGTCTTCGTCGAGCAGATCGGCGGTTCCCGTTGAAGGCAAACGGTTCTAGGTTGCCGCCGGGTTCGGGTTTTCATCCATTGAGACGGTTCGATCATGAGCAATGCGGCCCTGATCGTCGCGGCGGGCAACGGTTCGAGATTCGGCGGCGGCCGGCCCAAGCAGTATGTCGACCTTGCCGGTCTGCCGGTCATCCGGCGCACGGTCATGGCGTTTCTCGCCGCACCGGAAATCGACCGGATCGGGCTGGTGATCGGCGCGGGGCAGGAGGAAGCCTGCCGGCAGGCGCTCGGCGATCTCGACCTGCCCGACCCCGTCATCGGCGGGGATTGCCGTCAGGCGAGCACGCTTGCGGGCCTCGAGGCGCTGGCTGTGGATCCGCCCGCCAATGTGCTGGTGCATGATGGTGTGCGGCCGCTCGTTTCCGGTGCTCTCATATCAAGGGTCGTCGAGGGGCTTGGCCGGCATCCGGCGGTTCTGCCGGTGGTGTCGGTGGCCGATACGCTCAAGCGGGTGGACGGCACGGATGTTCGCTGTGAAATTCCCCGCGATGATGTGCGCCGTTCGCAGACGCCGCAGGGTTTCCGCTTCGATGTGCTGCTCGCCGCGCACAGGCGGCATGGCGGTGCCGGGCATACCGACGATGCGGCGATCGTTGCCGCGAGCGGCATTCCCGTGGTGACGGTCGAGGGCGAGGAGGAGAACATCAAGATCACCCGCAATGACGATATCGACCGTGCCGAACGCCTGCTCGGCCCGGGCGCGCTCGCCTGGCGTACGGGGCTCGGCGTCGATGTCCATGCCTTCGCCGAAGGCCGGCCGCTCATGCTCGGTGGCATCAGGGTTCCGCATGAGAAGGGGCTTGCCGGTCATTCGGACGCCGATGTGGCACTTCACGCCATCACCGACGCGCTTTTCGGCGTCATGGCCGACGGTGATATCGGCAGTCACTTCCCGCCGGGCGATCCGCAATGGCGCGATGCTTCATCCGACCTGTTCCTCGAACATGCGGCGAAGCTCTTGCGCGGCAGGCGCGGGTTCATCGAGCATGTCGATCTGGTCATCCTCTGCGAGCGGCCGAAGATCGGCCCGCATCGCGATGCCATGCGCGGGCGCATTGCCGCCATTCTCGGAATTGCGGTCGACCGCGTGAGCGTGAAGGCGACGACCACGGAGAGACTGGGGTTTACCGGCCGCGAGGAGGGGATCATGGCCAAGGCCGTCGTTTCGGTGGCGATACCGCGTGAGGTGCGATGAACGGCAATGACACGGGCCTGGCACTGGCGCGGGCACTCATCGAGACCTGTGCGACGGGGGGGCTGCGGCTGGCCGTCGCGGAATCCTGTACCGGCGGCATGGTCGCCGCGACGATCACCGACATCGCCGGTTCTTCCGCCGTCCTCGACCGGGGGTTCGTGACCTATTCCAACGAGGCGAAGGTGGCGATGGTGGGCGTGCGGCCCGGCACACTCGAGGCGTTCGGTGCGGTGTCGCGGCAGACGGCGGTGGAAATGGCCGAGGGTGCGCTCGCCGGCAGCCGGGCGGACATCGCCGTTTCGGTGACCGGCATCGCCGGTCCGGGTGGTGGCAGCGAGGAGAAACCCGTGGGACTGGTTCATTTCGCCTGCGCGCGGCGCGGCGGTGTCATTCGTTTCGAACATCACCGCTTTGTCGGCGACCGGCGGTTCGTTCGCGAGGCGGCGGTCAACCGCGCGCTGGCGCTCATGCTGGAGGCGGCCGGATGATGGATGGACAGATGATGGATGGACAGATGGGCGCCTTCGGTCGCCTGCTCGGCTTCGAGATCATCGAGTGGCGCAATGATCTCGCCATCCTCGATCTCCGCATCCGTCCGGAGATGCTCAACCGCAGCGGCATCCTGCATGGCGGCGTGCTGACCACGCTGATCGACACGGCGGGTGGCTATGCGGGTACCTTCTGCGCGGTGGAGGGGCATGTCCGCAAGGCGCTCACACTTTCCCTGACCACCCAGTTCACCGGCCAGACGCGCGACGGCGTGATCCGAGCCACCGCCAGACGTCGCGGCGGCGGCCGCAACACGTTTTTCGTCGACGTATCGGTCACCAGCGAGGCCGGAAACGAGATCGCCTATGGCAGTGGCGTGTGGCGCTACCGCCGGGGCCACGGCGACCCGAACGGCGTCCCCGCCGGCGATTGATCCCCGGAGCCGGGCAACCGCGACCGCTTGCCAGACCTCTTCGGCCCGGAGCCGTTTCCCCGATCAGACACAATCGGGAAACCGGCCCCATCGGCCCATCCCGCCGCACCTCCCCATCC
>JAGREZ010000192.1:9328-11066 GCA_020446285.1 Geminicoccaceae bacterium | reverse complement strand
TCGATGGTGGCATTCAGCGCGAGCAGGTTGGTCTGTTCGGCGATGCCGTGGATCACCTCGATGATCTTGCCGATACTCTCCGCCGACTGGGCCAGAGCCGCCACGCCCTGATCGGCGCTGCGGATCAGATCGACCGAATTGTCGGCGGCCTTCGACGCATCGCCGACCCGCACGGAAACGTCGGCGATCGAGCGGTTGAGCGATTCGGTGGCGGCGGATACCGCACCGGCATGTCCCGAAACCTCGCTCGCGATATGGAAGAATCCCTGTGCCGAACCGTCGAGCTCTTCCGATGTCCCCGCCACCGAAACCGAGAGTTTCGACACTTCGTCGGCCAACTGTACCGAGCGGGTCACCACACTCCATGTCAGCGACGCCCGCATGGGTTTTCCGTCGACCATCTCGATCAGAGTGACATGCAGTTCGAGCGAATGCTGGCCGAGCCGGATGAGCGAACTGTGGGGATAGTTCGCCGGGTTGTAGAGTATCCGGTGCTGATGCGACGGGTTCTTGTGAAACGCATCGATCGAGGTCCCGATGATATCCTCGGGCCTGACTGGCAGCTCGTCCCGGATCGAATGCAGGAGTTCCATCGATTTGGCATTGGCATATTCGATTTCGAAGGAACGGAGATTGCAGATCATGATCGCCGATGGATGGCAGTCGACAAGCGCGCGAAATGCGCCTGCGTCACGCGTGACATCCCCTTGCTTCGGCGCGACAGGGTTTCTGGCACGAAACATTGAGCGTTCCTTGTTGAGGGCAGTGTCTGAACAGCCGTCCGCATATACAAACAAAAAGTTAACAAACTGCCTACATCGCCGGCATCTTGCGCCGCTTCGGCTCAGCCTTCCGCCGGTTCGCCCGGTGGAGCCTGTGCGACCATGATGACGGGATCGAGATCGCCGGCCGCGAGAGCCTCGCGATAGTTGCGCATCTTGTCCCGCGTATTGGCGCCGGTGAGGAGGTGAATGCCGGGCATCGACGGATCGGGAGCGGTGCGCTGCAATTGCCGGTCGAAAAACCCGATCGCGAAATCGCGAAGGCTTCGGCTCGAGAGCACGCGAAGGCCCGCAAGTTCGAGGGTTTGCCGTGTCTCCTCCGCACCGAGAAGAAAGCACGTCGCCGCCGTTTCCGCCCATGGCAGGGGAAAGGGAAGCGGCTGCGCGGACGAACGCGTGACATCGAACAGGCAGAGTTCGCCGCCCGGACGGAGAACACGCGCGAATTCCGCCACGAGTCCCGCCCGATCCGGGATATTCATGGCGACGTGGATGCAGAGGACAGCATCGAAACTCCGGTCCGCGAAGGGCAGCCTGCCGGCGCTCGCCACGGCGAACCGGCATGCCTCCGCCAGCCCGGCAAGCCGCGTCAGTTCGCTTGCGGCGATGACGAAGGACGCCGCGAGATCGATCCCCGTCACGATGCAGCCATGATCGGCGGCAAGACAGCGGGCCGTGCCACCGATGCCGCAGCCGGCATCGAGGACACGCATTCCGGCCTCCAGCGACATTTCGCCGAGCACCATCGCGGTGGCCGCGCGGCCGCCGGTGTGGAACGCATCCACCGTTGCGAGATCATCCGTTCGAAGCCGCGTCGTGTCCCGTCCGCTCGCCGCAAGTGCCGCGAGGATACGCGAAAGGAGATCCGCCCGTTCATATTGCTCCGCCACGGCCCGCTCGCTCATTGCGTCCCCCGTCCGTCTCCTTGCGCCGTCGCCGGCGACCAACCTTTACGG
>JAGREZ010000192.1:0-9264 GCA_020446285.1 Geminicoccaceae bacterium | reverse complement strand
CGATGCCGGCGTCAGCCGCCGGATCGCGGATGCCAACCGTCGAGGCCCAGTTCCAGCGCCCGCCGCTCGATATCCCGATCATAGCGCCGCGCCGCCTCTCCCGCATCAATGACACCGAGCCCGAGTGCTATGCAGATCTGCTCGAGCGACGGGCCCTTGAGCGGCGTGAGGAATTCGAGCGCGAAGGTATGCCGTTGCGGATCGAGGAGATAGCGATCGAGATTTCGCAGCGCCGGCGGCACGTCGACATGCGGGCCGCAATCCGCGATCAGCGGACGGATCTTGCGAACGCTGCGCGCGACAATGGCACACCCCTTCGGCCCCGCGACGAAATCGAGAAAATCCAGAACATTCATGAGATTGTTTCCGGATTTCGGCACATAGAGTGCCGGGGGCATCCACAAGGTGAGCCCGGCCGTTCCCGCCTCGTCGGGGGGAACCGGAAAGAAGCCGATCGTCTCCAGCGCTTCCGGCGCCATGTCGTGGAGCACCTCGAGACCGAAATCATGCATCGGATAATGCGCCGCCCGGCCATCGGCGAGAGCGGCCAGCCCGTCCTCGAGCCCGAGTTCGCCACGGTCCGCATTCAGGAACCCGGCGCGCCTGAGTTCCTCGACCCTGGCGAAGCTGCGCAGCGCCGCCGGCGTTCCGGCGAAACTCGCACGACGGGCGACCAGATCGGTCGCGAAATCCGGCGCGCTCCGGCTCACATTGTAGTAATCGGCCAGAACGAGCATCTGCGAGGTCCAGGGCGACGCATAGGTCTGCATGACGGGAATCCGCCCCGCCGCAGCGATCCTGCGATTGTTCTCCATGAACCGGGCCCAGCTTTCCGGTTCGGTGAGGCCGAGTTCGGCATAGAGCCTGCGATTGTAGAGGATTCCGCCCACCGATGCGCCGCCGAGCGGAACGCCGAAGATCCGCCCGTCCGCACTCACCACTGCCCTGAAGGCGGGGTCCACGCGGCGTTGCAGGGGAAGCCATGTCAGATCGACCAGCCTGCCGCGAGACTGGATCGCCCGGAACAGCGCACCGGCGGAATAGGTGAAGAGGTCGCCCATTCCGCCTGTGGAGAGCCGGAGATCGATCTCGGTCTCGCGCGATATCTGCTTCGGTCCGGGCCGGACCTCTGCGGTGATTCCCTCGCGTCCTGCCGCCCACGCATCGACGAGCCGGCGAAGAAGCGGGACATGGCCGGTGCTCGACACGATGCGGAGATCCGCCGCCCTGAGCCCTGCGCCGTCGCCCGCCCAGGCGACGGACATGCACAGCGCGGCGAGGGCCACAGCGCGTGTCCGGAGCATCAGCCTGCCTCCTCGGGCATCGAGAGAAACTGGATGCTGCGGATGTCCATGGGTTTCTCGCAATAGCTGCTGGCGCCGGCATCGAGTGCGGCTGCGATATCGCTGTCATCGTTCGAGCTGGAGAGCATGGTGATGATCGGAACCTCGGCGAATTCCTCATGCACGCGGATCCGCCTCACCGTCTCGATACCGTTGACCATCGGCATGTTGACATCGAGGAGTACGAGTGCCGGGATGGTTGCGCCATCGCCGAGCACCGCATGCAGGGCCTCGACGCAGGCCGTACCGCTGGAGAAGCAGACGAACTCGTTGGTCAGGCCGGCCCATTCATACACGCGCCGCATGATCATCTGATAGAGTTCGTCATCGTCGACGAAATAGACCGGGCCGGAGCCCCTCACGATAAATTCAATCATCGTTCAATCCCTTCAAGGTAAAACACACACTGAAATCGCCATCCCTGGGGCATTCGATCCAGATCCGGCCGCCATGCATATCCACCGCCTTCCTGACGATCGAAAGGCCGATGCCGGTGCCGCATTCGGGCGAGGCGTGCCCCTTGCGAAAGGGCAGCAGCAGCTCGTCGCCGGCCTGCTCGCCATTGTCGCGATTGTTGGTGAACACGATGATCTGCGGACCACCCTGCGGATCGTCGCGCAGGGCGATCACGATCCGCAGCCGCATGGCACCGTGGCGCAGGGCGTTGCGCACGAGATTGTCGAAGAGCTGCCAGAGAATGTTGGGAAAGCAGTCCAGGGTCGGCAGATCGACGAATGCGGTCTCCGCGCCGCGCTCGTCGAGCGCCATCCGGTGTTCCTCGATTACGCTGTCGATGATGCCGTTGAGCGGGCGGATCTCGCGTTCGACACGGTTCTGGTCCAGTCGCGTCAGCGAGCGGAGATCGTCGATGAGAGCGCCCATCCGGCTGGCACTGGCGATGATCTTCTCGAGATAGACATCCATGTCCGCGGACCGCGTATCGCCGGCCTGCAGGAGACGGCAAAGTCCGAGGATGTTCTTCAGCGGCTCGCGAAGATCGTGCGAGGAAATCGACACGAACCGTTCGAGTTCTGCGTTGGCGCGGCGCAGGCGATCGGTCTGGATATCGAGATCCTGTTTGCGGTTCTTGAGTTCCTCATAGGCCCGGTGCAGTTCGCTATGGTGCTCGCGTTCCACCGAGCGCAGCTGTTCGGCCCGCAACCGTTCGAGTTCGCAGGATTCGCGGTTGTAGCTCAGGAGGCTTTCCTGGATCGCGCCGATCTCGTCAGGGCGCTTCTCGAACGGGATGCCGTCGACCGGCCGCCGCGTTCGCATCCGTTCGATGAAATCCTCGATATGGAGAATGGGCCGCACCAGCTTGCAGTCGAAGTGAAAGGCGAAGACGATGAAGATGACGAGCGTGCACAAGGACGTGACCTGAAGGAAGCGCGTCGTGAAACCGAGCTTTGTCGAAAGCCTGTCGCGATTCTCGTCGATATTGTTCAGGATGCGATCGAATGCGATCTGCAGTGTTTCCCTGGCAGGCTGGAAATAATACCGCTCGATGAATGCAATCGCGGTGAGAATGTCCTTTCGGGCATCCGGGTTGTGACTGCGGAACAGCCGGGTGGCACGGCCATGCAGCTCGTCGACGATCCGCCGGATCTCGGCGAGCGCGTGCGAGGGTTCCCCGCTGTCCCACGCGTCGAGCATGGCGCCGAACGCATCGAACGCCGCCTGAAAACGACCGGCCGCCTCCCTGTCTCCGGCACCATGGGCGAGATACGAGGTGCTCATCGCAACCACCGCGCGTTCGATGGCGAAGATGCCGGTGATACGGTCCATTTTCGCATCGATGTCGCCCGTTTTCTCCAGTTCCGCTTCGATCAGCTCCTCGAACGAACGACGTAGCGGGGCGGAAATCCCGCGTTCGAGTTCGAGTGCCGCATTTCCGGAGGATTCGGGTTCACCGGGATCGTAGGCGTCGAACACGCGATCGCGTGACAGGGAAACGATGTCCTCGAGATAGTCGTCGAGACGTCCGGCCTCGCCATGCAGGGAGGTCGCCGAAACGCTCGCGCGATGCTTGCGGAACTCCGCAAGATGCTCCTCGAAGTCGGAGCGCGCCTTCGTATCGCCCGCCGCATGCGCAAGAAGGTCGACATTGAGCTCGGAAACCTTGAGCAGCATCGTCATCGTTGCCAGCGACGCCGGAACCGCGTCATCGACAAATGACTGAATGTTCCGCTCCGCCACCGTATCGAAATGGATCTGGAACCAGGCAATCGAGAGAATGGATGTCGTGCCGATGACAAGGGCGGAACGCAGACGCCAGGCAATGGAGGTGCGGAATCTCTTGAATGGGCGAAACATCGATACTCGATCCGAAAGCCGGTTATATTGCTTCGATGGCCCTTCCCGACCCGCCGGAACTCGGATCAGGCAACCTGTGATATCCGGCTGGCTCGGGTGGAAGAGCAACGGGATCAGAAATAATATAGGAATAAATTAATTGTCAAACAGAAAATTATGCTTTTATTCTTTCAACGCCACACGCTCCACGCGAATGACATCAAACGAATGTCAAAAAAGGGACAGGCGGCTTCGAAATCAGCTCGCCACGCGCAGGCGGGTCTCGGTCGGTGCCTCGAGCAGCCTCGAACCCCGGATCGAATCGATGTCGCCCACACGGTCGAATGGCAGCAGATGGCCTTCGGGAAGCTCGATCACCGCATCGCCGGAAGCACCCGCTGGAACATGCAGCACGACCCGCGCACCGCCGCCGCGCGCCTCGGTGAGCATCGAGCGGATCTCGTCGAGCGCGGAAATCTCGTCGAGCGCGATGGCGACCCGCGAGCGCACCGATTTCGCCCGGTTCATGAGCGGCTCGATGGACTGCGCCTGAAGCTTCACCTCGCCATTGTCGACCCGCGCATCAACGACCACGAGCAATGGCTCGCCGATTTCCATGAGTGGCCGCGACAGCTCCAGCAGCTCGCTGAACATCATCACTTCGAACTGCGCACTCAGGTCCGAAAGCTGCAGGAAACCGATGCGCGAGCGCTGGGTCTTGCGTTCCTGCCGGCCGACGACGACACCGGCGAGACGCACGGGCCTGCCCTCGGTTGTCCGCTCGGGATCGAGGATCTGCGCCGCGTCCGTTGCCCCGATCTGGGCCAGAACGGGGCGATAGCCCTCGAGCGGGTGGGAGGAGAAGTAAAAGCCGATGACATCGAACTCGAACGCCAGCCGCTGCATCTGCGGCCACTCCGTCACCTCGACGGGGCACGGCTTCGGTATCTCGATACCGCCCTCGCCGAACAGGCCGACCTGGTTGCTCGCGGCATTCTCGTTCTCGGCATGGGCATGTGCGAGGGCGCGATCGATACTCTCGACGAGCGAGCGTCGGTTGCAGCCGAAGCCGTCGAGCGCGCCGGCCTTGATGAGACCTTCGAGCAGACGGCGGTTGAGCACCTTGTTGCCGACACGCGCGACCAAGTCGAACATGTCCGTGAACGGCCCGCCACGTTCGCGTTCGTGGGCGAGCGCTTCCATCGCCTGCCGCCCGACGCCCTTGACCGCGGCCAGCGCGAAGCGCACGCCCGGACCGTTACCGCCATCCTCGACCGCGAAGAGCGCATGCGAGGCGTTGACATCGGGCGGCAACAGCTCGATGCCGCGTCGTGCCATCTCCTGACGATAGGCAGCGAGCTTGGCCTGATTGCCCATTTCCATGCACATCACCGCCGCATAGAACTCGACCGGGTGATTGGCCTTGAGATAGGCGGTGTGATAGGCGAGCAGCGCATAGGCTGCGGCATGCGACTTGTTGAAGCCGTAGGATGCGAACTTGGCCACCGCATCGAAGATCGTCGAGGCGAGCTCCGGATCGATACGATTCTTCACACAGCCCTCGACGAAGATCTCGCGCTGTGCGTCCATTTCCTCCTTGATCTTCTTGCCCATCGCCCGCCGCAGCAGATCGGCGCCGCCGAGCGAGTAGCCGGCGAGCTGCTTGGCGATCTCCATCACCTGTTCCTGATAGATGATGACGCCGTTGGTCTCCGACAGGATGGGCTCGAGCAGCGGGTGCAGATATTCGGCTTCCTCCTGGCCGTGCTTCACCCGGATATAGCGCGGAATATTGTCCATCGGGCCCGGCCGGTAGAGCGACACCATGGCGATGATGTCCTCGAAACAGTCCGGCTTGAGCTGGCGCAGCGCATCGCGCATGCCGCCCGATTCCAGCTGGAATACCCCGCTCGTTTCGGCCCGGCTCAAGAGCTCGTAGGACCTCGCATCATCCAGCGGCAGGGTCGCCAGTTCCAGCTTCGCATCCTGCCCCCCCGCCAGCCGCTCATTGACGAGCCGTTCGCCGAGACGAAGCATGGTGAGCGTGGTGAGACCGAGAAAATCGAACTTGACCAGCCCCGCCTTTTCCACGTCCTTCATGTTGAACTGGGTGACCGGCATCGATGAACGCGGGTCGCGATAGAGCGGCACCAGCTCCTCGAGCGGACGGTCACCAATGACGATGCCGGCCGCATGGGTCGAGGCATGACGCGGCAGGCCCTCAAGCTTGAGCGCCACCTCGATCATCCGGTCGACGGCAGGATCCTCGCGCCGGGCCTCCTTGAGCCGCGGTTCCATGTCGAGAGCCTCGGCGAGCGTCGGAGGATTGGCCGGATTGAACGGAACCATCTTGGAAATGCGGTCGACCAGCCCGAACGGCAGGCCGAGTACCCGGCCGACATCGCGCAGGGCCGCACGCGCCTGCAGCTTGCCGAAGGTGATGATCGCCGCCACCCGGTCGCGTCCGTATTTCTCCTGGACGTAGGCAATCACCTCGTCGCGCCGGTTCATGCAGAAATCGATGTCGAAATCCGGCATCGAGACACGTTCGGGATTGAGGAAGCGCTCGAACAGGAGCCCGAAGCGAAGCGGGTCGAGATCGGTGATCTGCAGGGCCCAGGCGGCAACCGAGCCGGCGCCGGAACCGCGTCCCGGCCCCACCGGAATATCGTACTCCTTGGCCCATTTGATGAAGTCGGAAACGATGAGGAAATAGCCCGGAAACTTCATCTGCACGATGACGTCGAGCTCATAGTCGAGCCGGTCACGATAGGGCTGACCGTCCGCTATTCCATGCTGTTCGATGCGCCGTTCGAGCCCGTCGCGGGCCTGCGCGCGCAGTTCCTCCGCCTCGTCGCGCCCGGCAGCACTGTCGAAAGGCGGCAGGATCGGCTCGCGGCCAGGTGCGGCGAAGGCGCAGCGCCGGGCGATCACGAGCGTATTGTCGATCGCCTCGGGAAGATCGGCGAAGAGCGCAATCATCTCGTCCTGTGACTTGAAACGATAGTCGAGCGATATGTGCCGCCTGTCCTCGACGATCACCTGCGTGCTCTCGGCAATGCAGATGAGTGCGTCATGCGCCTCGTGCATGTCCGCCGCGATGAAATGGACATCGTTGGTGGCGACGATCGGCACATCGAGCTCGAAGGCGAGATCGAGCATCGCCTCCTCGCTGTCCCGTTCGTCGGCCTCGCCGTGACGACCGATTTCCACATAGAGCCGGTCGCCGAACGCCTCGCGCATGTCGACGAGCCATGTCAGGGCCGCCTCGCGCTCGCCGGCGAGGATCAATCGCGCGAGCGGGCCGCCGGCACCGCCCGTGAGCAGGATCAGGCCCTCGTTCATGGCGAGGATGTCAGCCACGTCGATCGCCAGATCCAGGCCGGGATCGCCTTCGAGATAGGCGCGGCTCATGATCTTCAGAAGATTGCCGTACCCCGTCTCGTCCTTGACCAGCACGACCACCGAAGGCGGACGCCGGTTGCGACGCAGGGCGGGTGCTGCACCGCCTCCGCTCGCGAGGGCAACGGGCAGCACCGCACCGATGACCGGCTGGATGCCGCTTGCCATCATCGCCGATCCGAACTGCATGACGCCGAAGAGATTGGCCCGGTCGGTCACGCCCACGGCGGGCATGCCGTCCTTCCTGCAGGCATCCGCCAGTCCCTTGTGGGTCACGGCTCCTTCGAGCAGCGAGAAGGCCGAGCGGACACGCAGATGGACGAAGCGCGGTTCAGACATCTTGTTCCCGAAGGTTCAGGCGACAACCGGATCGGTCCGGTGATAGCGCATGCGGCGAAGCATTAGAAGTTTTCAACCATCGGCACACCGGAAGGGCCCTTCGGCGATCAGAGCCTCTCCGCGTGCCAGGCGATGTGCTCCTCCATGAAGGAGGAGATGAAATAATAGGAGTGATCGTACCCCTCCCGGCGACGCAGATCCAGCGGGATGCCCGCCCTGCCCGCTGCATCCTCGAGCAGTTCGGGCATGAGCTGTCCGGCGAGGAAATCGTCGGCGAGCCCCTGATCGACGAGCATGGCCCCGACGCGCCTGCCATCCTCGATGAGTGCTGTCGCATCATGCTCACGCCAGCCGGCACGGTCATCGCCGAGATAGCCTGAAAACGCCTTTTCACCCCAGGGGCAGCGCATCGGCGAGCAGATCGGCGCGAATGCCGAGACCGAGCGAAAGATGCCGGGATTCTTCAGGGCGATGGTGAGCGCGCCATGGCCACCCATCGAATGGCCGAAGATCCCCTGACGGTCACGATCGACCGCGAAGGCGCCGGTGACCAGATCCTGAAGCTCGCGCGTGAGATAGCTGTACATGCGATAATGGGCCGACCAGGGCTCTCGCGTCGCATCGACATAGAAGCCGGCGCCACTGCCGAAATCGTAGGATTCATGCTCGCCCGGAAGATCGAGACCGCGCGGGCTGGTATCGGGGCAGACGATGACGATCCCGTGACGGCTCGCGGCGGACTGGAAATAACCCTTCGTCGTGACATTCTCCCAGGTGCAGGTCAGACCCGAAAGATACCAGAGCACCGGACATGGGCCGCGTTCGGCAGCCTCGGGCAGATAGACGGAAAACTGCATGTCCGTCCCGGTTTCCCGCGACGCATGGCGAAATACCTTCTGCCATCCGCCGAAACTTCTCCAAGCGCTGGTCTCTTCGAGGCTCATGCCGTTCTCCCGTTCCGGACTGGTATGCTGTCCGTCGTTCCCTCAAGGTCAATCGAAGCGCAAGCGGAAATATCGCACGGGCTCCGCGAAGCCCTTGAGGCGGGCTTCCCGCATTTCGCTGTCCATCCCGGCGACAAGGGCGCTCACGGCCGGTTCCTCGACCAGTTCGCGCGAGAGGATGATATCGTCGCCCTGACCGAGTGATTGCAGCCGTGCCGCCATGTTCACCGTCGTGCCGAAATAGTCGAGCCGGTCGTTGAGCGTGACGGCGATGCACGGCCCCTCGTGCAACCCAAGCTTGAGCCGGAGCCGTTCGCCCGGAGGCCGTGCCACGAGGCGACGCTGCATGACGATCGCCGCGCGCACGGCGGAAGCGGGCTCGATGAACGCGGCCATCACCGCATCGCCGATGGTCTTGACGATGGTCCCGCCCTCGTCACGGACGATTTCCTGCATGAACGCGAAATGCTCGCGGACGAGATGGTACGCAGGCGCATCGCCGACCCGTCCGTAGAGTGCCGTGCTGCCCTCGAGATCGCTGAACAGGAGCGCTATGCGGGCAACACCCACCTCATCGCCCGGCCGCAGCACCTGATCGGAGAAGAGGTCGCGGAAGGTCTGCAGGGAGGTGACATGATCCGCCGTCAGCGCATCCTTCGTCCAGCCGCGATCCTCGATCACCGCCGTCCGCTCGTAGCGGCAGTCATTGACGATGCGCAACTGCCCCGCCGGCGCGGGCTCGCCCATGGAGATCGCCGCCTCGCCGATGCGCATCTCCGCGAACGGACCGCCTGGATGGTCGATGTCGCGTTGCGGGCCGGCCTCGAGCGTGCGCAGGCGCCACAGGCCCGCATCGACCGTCTGTTCGAGCGTGACCGAGCCTTTCTGCGGCAGCGTGACATGGGCGAGGATGTGCGGCGTGCTCATCGGTCCCAGCAGGCAAT
>JAGREZ010000191.1:765-4331 GCA_020446285.1 Geminicoccaceae bacterium | reverse complement strand
GGCAGGGTGTCCAGTCGGGCAGGATTGCGATTGCCGGCAGTGAAATCACCAGACCGGGTGTTCGCACGATGCAGCGCGCGGGCGTGGCGCTGGTGCCGGATCACCGGATGGAAAACGCATTGTCCAGCGAGGGCACGGTGGTCGAGAACCTGACCATGGTGCACCCGGAATTTGCCGCCACGGGTGGCGTTCTCAACCGCCGCCAGGAACGTGACGAGGCCGACCGGGTGATCCGGCTGCTGAACGTCAAGACACCGAACCAGCGCCAGCTGATCCGCAATCTGTCGGGTGGCAACAAGCAGAAGGTCTCGATCGGCAAGTGGCTCTACGGAGCTGGTGATGCCTACAAGGTGCTGATTTTCATCGAGCCCACCGAGGGTGTCGATATCGGCGCCAAGATGGAAATCTATGCCCATATGCGCCGGCTGGCGAATGCTGGTGCTGCGGTCCTGATCGCCTCCTCCGATCTCGGCGAGATCGGACAGGTCTGCGACCGTGCGATCCCCTTCGTCCATGGCGTTCCCGGCGCTGACATTCCGTCCGCCGAATTTTCCGAAGGCCGGTTCATCCAGGCCATCTCCGGAGAGGCTGCATGACTTCCGAAAACGCATCCCCGCCCGCCGCGGCCAGACCTGTCCGTTCCGATCTTCTCCAGCGCTACTCGACGCTGGGTGTGCTGATCCTGATGTTCGTTGCCTTTTCGCTGTTCGTCGACCGGTTCCTCACGCCGTTCAACCTGATGAACATCCTGCAGCAGATTGCCATCCTGACCATCGTCGGGTCGGGCCTGACCTTCGGCTTCGCCGCAAAGGAGATCGACCTGTCCGTCGGCTATACGGTCGGGCTTGCGGGCATTCTCGTGCCGTTCCTTTTGACCATTGGCACACCGCTGGTGGTGGCGCTGGCGGCGGGACTTGCCGCCGGGATCGTGGTCGGCCTGATCAATGGCGTGCTGGTCACGAGGGTCGGCATTCCGTCGCTGATCGCCACCCTTGCCATGGGGTCGATCCTGTTCGGCGTGAATTTTCTGCTGACCGGAGGACGTGCCATCTATGGCGGTCTGCCGGATGCCTATCTGGCGCTTGGCCAGGGGCGGCTGTTCGGCATTCCCAACCTCGCCTATCTGATGATCGCCGCCGTTGCCATTGCCTGGTTCGTGATGGAACGCACGGTATTCGGCCGCTACGTCTACGCTGTCGGCGGAAACCAGAAGGCAGCCGAGCTGTCCGGCGTTCGCATCACCTTCTACCGCATGGCGGCGCTGGTGCTGGTCTCGGTGTTCGCGGTGGTTGCCGGGACGTTGCTGGCCTCCCGCCTCGGGTCGGGCCAGCCCAATGTCGGCGAACGCTACCTCCTTGATGGCCTGGCCACGGTGTTCATCGGCATGACCATGTTCCGTCCCGGCACGGCGACGGTGCTCGGTACATTCTGTGGTGCGCTGTTCATCGGCGTGATCAACAACGGCCTGAACCTGATCGGGATGGATACCTACATCCAGAACATCGTGAAGGGCGTCATCATCCTGATCGCGGTGGCGATCGTCTCACGCACCACCAAGCTCAACCTTCTCTGAGGACGCCATCATGACTGCACCGCCCAACGCAGCGGCGCCGGGTTCGAACACGGACCTTGTGGAACTCTACCGCGGTATGCGCCGGGTCCGCACCTTCGAGGAACGCGTCGGAGAACTGTTCGTGCGCGGCCAGTCCGCCGGTTCGATGCTGCATCTGTCCATCGGCGAGGAAAGCGCCGCGGTCGGCTTCGTTTCGCTCATGCGCGATGGCGATACCTTCACCACGCATCATCGCGGACATGGCATCTTTCTGGCGCGTGGCGCGGACCCAAAGAGGATGATGGCCGAGATCGGCGGCAAGGAGGCGGGCTACTGCCGAGGCAAGGGCGGATCGATGCATATTGCCGACATGGGATTGGGCCATCTGGGTGCGAATGCCATCGTCGGTGGCGGCATTCCGGCGGTCGTCGGCGCCGGGCTCGCCTCGAGGCACGATGGCCGGGGTGCGATCTCCGTCGCCTTCTTCGGTGACGGCGCGATGCAGCAGGGCATTCTCTACGAGAGCATGAACATGGCGGCACTGTGGGATCTGCCGGTGATCTTTGTCTGTATCAACAATCAGTACGGCATGGGCACGCGGATCGAGCAGGCGACCAGGGGGCGTGCATTGCATGAACGTGCGCTCGCCTTCGGGCTGAACGCTGAAACCGTCGACGGGCTGGATGTGCGCGACGTGCGCGAAGCCGCGTCGCGCCTGATCGACGCGGCGCGGGATGGCAGGCCGGGCTTTCTGGCCATCGAGTGCTACCGGTTCTTCGGCCATGCGCGCATGGACAAGAGTCCCTATCGCTCGGAACAGGATGAGCAGGAGGGGCGCGCCCGCGACCCGGTGCTGTTCGCCCGGCAGGCGCTCCTCGACAGCGGTCAGGCGGACGAAGCGACCCTGGATGCGATGGATGCGGGGATCGCCGCGGAAATGGATGCGACGATCGACTTTGCCGCCGCCGCCGCGGAGCCGCCTCTCGGCACCATGTTCCGTGATGTCTACGCACCCGGCGAGCCCGAACCCGAGGCCGTCGCCACCCGCATCGACCGCATTCTGGCAAGGGGGTAGGACCTTGGGCGAGATGACTTATCGCGACGCGCTGAAGCAGGCCCTGCGCGACGCCATGACCGAAGATGACACCGTCATGGTGATCGGTGAGGAGGTCGGCCGCTATGGCGGGGCCTACGGCGTCACCAAGGGGCTCTACGAGGAATTCGGTGCGGATCGCCTGATCGACACGCCGATATCCGAACCGGCGATCATCGGTGCCGCCGTCGGTGCCGCCATGTCCGGCATGCGCCCGGTGGCGGAACTGATGTATGTCGATTTCATCGGCATGACGATGGACCAGCTCGGCAATCAGGCGGCCAAGATCCGCTACATGTTCGGTGGCCAGATCGGTGTGCCGATGGTCCTGCGCACGCAGGGCGGCACGGGCCGTTCCGCCGGCGCCCAGCATTCCCAGTCACTTGAAGCCTATGTCATGCATACGCCCGGCCTGCGGCTGGTGATGCCTGCCACCGTCGCGGATGCCTATCACCTGTTGCGGCAGTCGTTGAAGCAGCCTGATCCGGTCGTCTTCATCGAGCACAAGGCGCTCTATACATTGAAGGAGGATGTCGATCTGTCGGCTGCCGCTCCCGAATGGGGCAAGGCGGCTGTCCGCCGGACCGGCGACGATCTCGTCATCGTCACCTATTCCCGCCAGGTCCACCATGCCATGGCTGCCGCCGCCGAGCTGTCGAAGCAAGGGGTCGAGGCGACGGTGATCGATCTGCGCACGCTCAATCCGCTGGATTTCGACACGGTGCGCGAGCATGTCGAGCGGGTCGGGCGGGCGATGGTCCTGTCCGAGGGCGTGATGACGGCGGGTGTCGGAGCCGAGCTGTCGGCGCGCATCCATGAGGAATGTTTCGACTTTCTGGTCGAACCGGTGATCCGCGTCTGCGGCGAGGACATTCCGATTTCGGTTTCGGTCGAACTGGAGAAGCACTCGGTCCCCGTCGT
>JAGREZ010000191.1:0-754 GCA_020446285.1 Geminicoccaceae bacterium | reverse complement strand
CCGTTCATCGTCGAGGTCGCCGGGCGCATCGTGGCCGAAAGAAGCGCGGTATGAGCATCGTCACGCTCAGGATGCCGCGTCTCGGCGAGACGATGGAGGAAGGAACGGTCGCCGGCTGGCTCCTGACAGAAGGTGCGAGTTTCGAACGCGGCGCGCCGCTGATCGAGTTCGAAACCGACAAGACGGCTGTGGAATATCCCGCACTTGGTGCCGGCAGACTGGTGAAGCTGCTGGTCGCGAAGGGCGATCTGGTGAAGCTGGGCGATCCGATCGCCGAAATCGACCTTCTGGGTGGCGAGAACTGGGTCGATGCGGGCCGGGATGAGGCGGGCGGGGAAGAGGCCGCTGCCACCGGCAATGAAAGCGATCGGGTCATTGTCGACCTGCCCATGCCGCGTCTCGGCGAGACGATGGAGGAAGGCAGGATCGTCGGCTGGATGGTCGAGATCGGCGCATCCTATGAGCGCGGTGCCCCGATTCTGGAGGTCGAGACCGACAAGACCGTGGCCGAATTTCCGGCACTGGTGTCGGGGCGGCTGATCGAGACGCTGGCGGCGCCCGGCGATCTGGTCAAGGTGAACTCGCCCATTGCCCGGGTCGAGATCGCCCGAACCGACGCTGTTCCGCCCGAGCGAAGCGACACGGTCGCTCCCGGGCAATCGCGGGCCGCGGAGGCTTTGCCGGACGCGCCGGTTTTCGCGACCCGGACGCAGCCCGGTGCGCGTGTCCGGGCGACGCCGGTGGCACGCCGGGC
>JAGREZ010000190.1:1702-4697 GCA_020446285.1 Geminicoccaceae bacterium | reverse complement strand
GTGAAGATGCCCGTGCATTCCATGACGATGTCGACACCGAGTTCGCCCCAGGGGAGCTTCGCCATGTCGCGCTCGCTGACCACACGGATCGGGCCGAGACCGACATCGAGCGTGTCGCCCTCGAGCGTGACCTTGCCGTTGAAGCGGCCATGGACACTGTCATAGCGGAACAGGTGGGCGTTGGTCGCCGCCGGCGCCAGATCGTTGACGGCAACGACCTCGACATCCTTGCGGCCGGTTTCGGCGATGGCCCTGAGCACATTGCGGCCGATACGACCGAAGCCATTGATCGCGACGCGTACAGCCATGCAGAATTCTCCTTCTTGCACAGTATATTGAAGATATGTGTCAAAGTTTTGCGCGAACCTTTTCGGCAACCGCTTCGGGGGTGATGCCGAAATGCGTGTAGAGTTCGCCGGGCGGGCCGCTGGCGCCGAAGCCGCGCAGGCCGACCACATCCTCCTCGCTGTCGACATACCGCGTCCAGCCGAACGGCGAGGCGGCCTCGACGGCGATCCTCGGCGCCGTGCCGAGTACCGATCGTCGCCACTGCGGATCCTGACGCTCGAACAGCTCGAAGCATGGCAGCGAGACCACGGCGACCGGGATGCCCGCATCACCCAGGATTCCGGCGGCTTCGACCGCGATGCAGACCTCGCTGCCGGTCGCGAGGATCGTTGCCCGGCGCTCGCCGCCGGCCTCGCGGATCACATATCCGCCGCGTGCCGAGAGGTTCTCGCCGTCGGCATCGTCGCGCAGCGTGGGCAGGTTCTGCCGGCTGAGTGAAAGCACCGACGGGCCTTCGTCGTGACGGAGCGCGCTGAGCCAGCATTCGAGCGTTTCCACCGCGTCCGCCGGGCGATAGACGCGCATGTTGGGCATGGCCCGCAGCGACGCCAGATGCTCGATCGGCTGATGCGTCGGCCCGTCCTCGCCGAGCCCGATGCTGTCATGCGTGCCGACGAGGATCGTCCGCTTGCGCATGAGTGCCGCGAGGCGCAGGGCCGGGCGGCAATAGTCGGTGAAGACGAGGAAGGTGCCGCCATAGGGAATGAAGCCGCCATGCAGGGCGATGCCGTTCATGGCGGCCGCCATGCCATGCTCGCGCACACCGTAATTGATGTGGCGGCCGGTGAAGTCGTCGGGTGTCAGCGGAGGGGTCGCGGCGGTCGCGGTGAGGTTGGAGCCGGTGAGATCGGCAGAGCCGCCGACGAGTGCCGGAATGGCCTCGGTAAGCGTTTCCAGCACCACCTGGCTCGACTTGCGCGATGCCCATTCGGGCTTTTCCGCGACCAGCCGGTGCCGCAGTTCGGCCGCCTTCGCATCGAGATCGGCCGGCAGTTCGCCGTGAATGGCAGCGAGAAAGCGCGAGCGCACATCGCTGTCTTTCGCCTTGAGCCGCGACTTCCAGGCTTCATGGGCGTCGCGGCCGCGCGCTCCGGCCCCGCGCCATGCCGCCAGCACATCGTCGGGAATCACGAAAGGATCGTACGGCCAGCCGATTTCGGCCCGCGCGAGGGCGATCTCCTCCGGCCCGAGCGGCGCGCCATGCGCGGCGGACTTGCCGGCCTTGTTCGGCGAGCCCTTGCCGATCACCGTGCGGCAGGCGACGAGCGTCGGCCGGTCGCTCTTCCGCGCCTCGGTGAGGGCGCGGTCGAGATCGGCGAAATCATGTCCGTCGCAGCGGATCGTGTGCCAGCCGCTCGCGGCGAAGCGGGCGCACGGGTCCTCGCTGGTCGAGAGCGAGGTCGGGCCGTCGATGGTGATGTGGTTGTCGTCGAACAGGATCGTGAGCCTGTCGAGCCCGAGATGGCCGGCGAGACTGATCGCTTCCTGCGAGACACCTTCCATGAGACAGCCGTCGCCGGCGATCACCCAGGTGCGGTGATCGACGAGATCATCGCCGAAACGGGCGGCGAGCATCCGCTCGGCCAGCGCCATGCCCACGGCGGTGGCGATCCCCTGGCCGAGCGGGCCCGTGGTCGTCTCGATGCCGAGCGCGTGGCCGTATTCGGGATGGCCGGCGGTGCGCGCGCCGAGCTGGCGGAAGTTCCTGATCTCGTCCATCGTCATGTCGGAAAAGCCGAGCAGGTGATGCAGCGCGTAGAGCAGCATCGAGCCATGGCCGGCGGACAACACGAAGCGGTCGCGATCCGGCCAGTCGGGATGTTGCGGGTCGATCTTCAGATGTCGGGTGAAGAGTGCCGTGGCCATGTCGGCCGCACCCATGGGCATTCCCGGATGACCGGATTTCGCTGCCTGGACGGCGTCCATCGAAAGCGCGCGGATGGCGTTCGCCATCACACCGGGACTGATCGCGTTCTCACTCATGGGCTTTCCTGCTGCATGCGGCGGTATCGAGAGTTCTGCTGATCCCGGACGAGGTCGCCGACACGGTCGACGTTACCGGCCCGAGGCGCTTTTCTGCGTGCGGAAACTGGCGCATATGCGCTGAAAATCCAATAGCTATCTGCAAATGCTTCCCCGATCCGCGCGTTTCCATCCCCCTTGCGACATCGACGGGCGGCTTACACGCCATGGTTGACGAGCGTTTGCCCGTGTGCCACTTGGTTCGCCGTTCCTTTCCTGGCCTGATTTTATCGGTACCTGCCATGTCAGCCTTGAGCCGCGCCCAGACACGCTTGGAGCAGGCCGTCGCCCGTCTCGAAAAGGCGCTCGGCGAGCACCGTTCCCGTTCGCAAGAGAGTGAGGCTTCGGCAAATGTCATGCAGGAAGTCCAGTCCCTGCGCGACGAATGTCGTGACCTGCGCGGAAAACTGGATCTCGCCAATCGCCGCCACGCGCATCTGCAGACCGTCGTCAGTCAGGTGTCCGACCGGCTCGACGGGTCGATCGGCGAGCTCGACCGACTGATGGAGGGCTGAGTCATGCCGATGCTCGAGATCGCGATCAACAGCCGTCCCTACAATGTCCAGTGCGGCGAGGGCGAGGAGGTACGGCTCAAGCGGCTGGCGCAGTATGTCGATGCGCGGGT
>JAGREZ010000190.1:0-1649 GCA_020446285.1 Geminicoccaceae bacterium | reverse complement strand
GCCAGTCTGCTCATTGCCGACGAGCTCGACGATGCCCTTGCCGAGATCAAGCGGCTGCACGGCCGCGACCCCGCCGAGAGCGAGGCGATCGAGGTCGAACAGTCACGCGCGATCGAAAGGATCGCCGAACGCCTCGAACAGCTTGCAGTCACCCTCGAGACTTCCTAAGTAAGCGTCTGGCGGCGGCTGCCCGGTGCGCGAGCGTCAAAACATTCTCTGGGCCTATTTCGTTCCAATGGGAGCTGTCCCTGACGGGATCCTGGTCTCGTTACATGGCGCCCACCTGCTTAGCAGGCCCCAGGGACGAACCGACGGGGACGGCCATGGTGGCTTCCGCCAGCCTCATTCTCGATTTCCTGCCAACGGGGGCTCGTCGGTCCGGGCCCTGAACCACGAGCCTCGAAGAACATGAGCGTCGAAGAAAGGGCGTTTTGGACAAGGCGGCATTACGAACGGCCATGCGCGAACGGCGCGGCCGGCTCTCCGACGAGGAACGCCGCTGTCTGAGTGCGCGTATCGGCGACAGTCTCCCGGGCTTCCTGGCACCCGTGTCCGGCATGGCGGTTTCGGCATTTCACGGCATGGATGACGAGGTCGACACGATCCCGTGGCTTGCCCGACTGCATGAGCGCGGCGCGCGCATCGCTTTGCCGCGGGTCGTCCGGGCGAGGGAACCGCTGGCATTTCTTCGATGGCGTCCCGGCGATACACTGGAACGGAGCCGTTTCGGCGTACTCGAACCGAAAGCCGACAGCGAGCTGCTCGATCCGGATACCGTCATCGCACCGCTTCTCGCCTTCGACCGGCAGGGTGGCCGGCTCGGCTATGGCGGCGGCTTCTATGACCGGACGCTCGAACGCCTCAGGCGGTCCGGTCATGCGCGGCGGGTCGTGGGCGTGGCCTTTGCGTTTCAGGAGGTGCCGGCCGTTCCCATGGAAGCAACCGACCAGAGACTCGATGCGGTGGTCACCGAGACAGGCCCCGTCCTCATGAACAAGCCGGTAGGGTAGGAATTTGCGTATTCTTTTTGTCGGCGATGTGGTCGGCCGTTCGGGACGCAACATCCTGTTCGCGGAAGTGCCGGGATTGCGCGAAGCACGCAAACTCGATGCGGTGATCGTCAATGGCGAGAATGCCGCCGGCGGATTCGGGCTCACCGCCGCCATCGCCCGCGAATTCCTCGATTGCGGCGTCGATCTCATCACCCTCGGCAATCATGCCTGGGACCAGCGTGAACTGGTCGGTCAGATCGACCGCGAACCGCGCATCATCCGCCCGCTCAATCTCTCGCCCGGCGCGCCGGGCAAGGGTGTCGGCGAAATGCGCACCGGGCGCGGCAAGCGGGTGGTCGTCATTCAGGTCATCGGACGACTTTTCATGAACATGCACGATTGCGCGTTCAGGGCACTCGAACAGGAGCTCGCAAAGATCTTTCTCGGCGGCAATGCCGATGCGATCATCGTCGATGTGCATGCCGAGGCGACCAGCGAGAAGATGGCGCTCGGTCATTTCCTCGATGGCCGGGTGAGCCTCGTCGTCGGCACCCACACCCACCAGCCCACGGCAGATGCGCAGATCCTCGATGGCGGAACCGGCTACATGACCGATGCCGGCATGTGCGGCGATTACAATTCCTCGCTCGGCATGGA
>JAGREZ010000189.1:5985-8033 GCA_020446285.1 Geminicoccaceae bacterium | reverse complement strand
CGGAGCATCCGGCGGATATTGTCATCACCGAGATGTTTCCCTTTGGCCGAAGAGCTTTTCGCAGCGAAATCCGCAACCTCATCGGCCTTGCCCGCGAGGCCAATCCAGCCGTCCGGATGGTCAGCTCGGTACGGGACATACTGGTCAGCAAGGAAACGCCCGAGCATTACCGCTGGTCAATCGACTGGATCGATGAATTCTATTCGAAAGTTCTCGTGCATGGCGATCCGGCGCTCATCGCATTCGCCGAGAGTTTCCCCTTCGCGCAGGAGATCGGGGACCGGCTGGTTCACACCGGATATATCGCGGACATTCCCCCTCCTCCCCCGGCCGACATGCGAGAGGGAGTCGTGGTTTCCGCCGGTGGCGGCGCTGTCGGGCGCGGATTGCTCGAAGCCGTCATGAATCTCCTTCGCCATGCACCACCGGGACATGGCCCCTGGACGCTTATCGGAGGCAGCCGCATGGATCGTGCGGTTCTGGAGCAATGGCGCGGCCTCGCGCCGGTCGGCGTGAGCATCGAGGGGCATGTCACCGACCTCCCGCACCGCATCGCGCGCGCGCGCCTCGCGATTTCGCAGGCGGGCTACAATACGGTGGCGGAGACGCTTGCGCTTGGGACGCCCGTGCTTCTCGTTCCGTTCGAAACGCAGAGTGAGGACGAGCAGTTGCGACGGGCGAGAGCCGTCGAGCGCGCCGGACGAGGTGTCGTACTGCGTGAAGGGACGCTGAACCGCACGACGCTGGCGGACGCGGTGGAACGGACAATCGCACCTGGATCCATTCCTCCGGCACTCGATGTCGACGGTGCCGAACGGACGGCCCGCCTGATCGGGGATCTGGCATCGCGATGATCGGACAACTACCCGAAACATCCCTTCATGCCCTTGGCGAAGCGCTCGATGCGGCTCCGTCACCGGTCGCATTCTGGCTTCGCGATGACGATGCGACAGCTATCTCACCGCAATTGCTGCGCCTGCTCGATCTGGCGAATCGGCTCGCGCTGCCCATGGCGATTGCCGTGATTCCGGCGCGCCTCGAACCCGAAGCCGCCGAACTGCTCGCGGCCCATCCGCGCGCATGTCTGATGCAACACGGATACGATCACGCCAACCATGCCCCCGCCGGCCAGAAGAAGAGGGAGCTTGGACGCAAGCTCGCCACGGACGAAGTCCTCGAACGCTTGCTTGTGGGCGCGGAGATCCTCGACAGGATGGTCGGCGATCGACACCTGCCCGTCCTCGTTCCGCCGTGGAACCGCATCGACGATGACGTCATCGGAAAACTGCGCCGATCGGGCTTTCGCGGCCTTTCGACATTCGCCGCGGACAAGCGCGGTGAAGCCGCGGGTCTTGTCCACCGGAATCCGCAGACAGACCCGATAGCCTGGAGAACGGACCGGGCTTTTCTCTCGCCGCCGGCACTCGTCGACGCCATCATCGCCCGCATTGCCGATACAGACGCTCGGCCGATAGGGCTGTTGACGCACCATCTCGTCATGCGCGAAGCTGACTTCGAGACCATCGGGATCGTGATGTCAGCGATTCGGAGGCATGAGAAAACCCAATGGCTGAGCCCGACAGCACTCTTCGAGACCGAAAGTTGAGCGATAGAGCGCCTATCGTCTCGCTGCGTGATCTCGAAGTGAGTTTCATGGCGGACGAAGGACTTGTCCCGGCCGTGCGCGGCGTCAGCTTCGATATCGAATGCAACCGCACATTGGCGCTCGTTGGCGAAAGCGGCTCGGGCAAGACCGTCATTTCCCATGCCATACTCGGGATCCTGCCGAAAAATGCCCGTATCGTGCGCGGGCAGATCCTGTTCGACGACCCGGCTGTCAGCACCCCCGCGATCGATCTCGCTTCCATCCAGCCCGAACACAAGGTGCGGCGGGCCATCCGCGGCGGGCGGATCTCGATCATATTCCAGGAACCGATGAGTTCGCTTTCGCCGCTGCACACGATCGGCGACCAGATCGGCGAGGCATTTCGCCTGCATGTCGATCCGAGCCCGGAAAAGGCCCGCATGGAAACCGTCGCCATGCTGGA
>JAGREZ010000189.1:5180-5914 GCA_020446285.1 Geminicoccaceae bacterium | reverse complement strand
CAACGGGCGATGATCGCCATGGCGCTGATCTGCCGACCGGCGCTGCTCATAGCGGACGAGCCCACCACAGCACTCGACGTGACCATCCAGGCGCAGATCCTCAGGCTCCTGCAGGAGCTCAGGGCCGAATTCGGCATGGCCATCCTCTTCATCACGCACGATCTCGGCGTGGTCGCCAATATCGCCGATGACATTGTCGTGATGTACCGGGGACGCGTGATGGAGTCCGGCCCGCACGACACCCTTTTGCGGAACCCGGCACACCCCTATCTCCAGGCACTGCTCCATGCCGTGCCGACGCTGCACATGGATCCGGACGAAAGGCTGGCGACACTGCGGCCGATGCCGGAGATGCCCGAAGGTCCGGATCGCCGGGTGAACGATGCCGGAAAGGCCGGCGTCATCCTCGACGTGAAAAATCTGGAAAAATCCTTCACGCTTCGCCGCGGCATGGGCGGCGGCATGCGGCGGTTCAAGGCCGTCGACGATGTCTCGTTCTCCGTCCGGCGCGGCGAGTGTTTCGCCATCGTCGGCGAAAGCGGATCCGGCAAGACGACGGTCAGCAAGCTCATCATGCGGGCCATGGAAGCCGACGGCGGCAGCATCCGTTTCCATGGGAGCGGACAGGAAATCGACGTGAGAGCGCTGAGCGAGAGCGAACTCCTGCCGTTTCGAAGGTCGATCCAGTACATGTTCCAGGATCCGTTCGGATCCCTCAATCCCAGAATGACGAT
>JAGREZ010000189.1:3119-5040 GCA_020446285.1 Geminicoccaceae bacterium | reverse complement strand
CAGCGACAGAGGATCGGCATTGCCCGCGCGCTCGCGCTCGAACCCGAACTGCTGATCTGCGACGAACCCGTGTCAGCGCTCGATGTCTCGGTTCAGGCCCAGATCCTCAACCTGCTCAAGGATCTGCAAAGGAATCTCGGCCTGACCTACATCTTCGTCTCGCACAATCTCGCCGTCGTCCGCTACATCGCCCGGATGGTCGGCGTCATGTGCCGCGGTCGAATGGTCGAGATCGCCAGCGCCACGGATCTGTTCGCACACCCCAGGCATCCCTACACACAAGCGCTCCTCGCCGCCGTTCCCGAGCCCGATCTCGACAATCTGCTGGATTTCGAGAAGCTTGCAGAGGATCAGTCATCAGAGCCGGATGCCTGGCCGGCACCGTATCGACTCGGGAACGGATCTGGCATCCTGCAGGATATCGGCAACAATCACTGGGTGAGAGTCGGATCATGATCGCGCGACCAATGGCCTTTCTCCTTGCCGCCGCCTCGCTGGCAATCATGCCGTGTGCCGGTTCCCCACTTGCCAGCCCCCCGGACGAGCCGATGGTTCTCGACGATATCCCCGAGATCGGCAAGCCCGGCGGCGAGCTTCGCACGCTCATCGGCCGCTCGAAGGATGTCCGTCTTCTCTACGTCTATGGCCATGCCCGCCTCGTCGCCTACGACCCGCAACTCGAGCTCATTCCCGACATAGCCGCCGACTACACCGTCGAAGAGGGACGCATCTTCACCTTCCGTCTGCGTGATGGCCATCGCTGGTCCGACGGCGAGCCGCTGACATCGGAGGATTTCCGTTTCTATTTCGAGGATGTCGCGAGCGATCCGGAGCTCAATCCGACCGGCCTGCCGATCGATCTCGTCATCGACGGGGAACAGCCGATCTTCGAGATCATCGACGAGAGGAGCTTCCGTTACAGCTGGTCGAAACCAAATCCCTATTTTCTTCCGGCGATCGCCGCCGCATCGCCGCTTTTCATCTACCGGCCGGCCCATTACCTCAAGGCCTTCCACAAGAAACATGTCGACGAAGAAACGTTGAAGACGCTGGTCAGGGAAGACAATGCCAGGGACTGGGTCCAGCTCTTCCTGCGTCGCGACAGGATGAACAAGTTCGACAATCCCGACCTTCCCACACTGCAGCCATGGGCGTTGAAGACACCGGCTCCGGCCGAACGTTTCGTTGCGGAACGCAACCCGTATTTCCATCGCATCGACAGCAAGGGGCAGCAACTGCCCTATATCGACAGGGTCATCATGGAGGTGGTCGACAACAAGCTCGTTCCGGTCAAGACCGGTGCCGGGGAAACCGATCTGCAGAGCCGTGGTCTGTCATTCCAGGACTACACCTTCCTCAAGGAAAACGAGGAACATAGCGGCCTGAAGGTGAATCTGTGGAAGGAAGCACGCGGCGCCCATCTGGCGCTGTATCCCAATCTGAACGCTGCCGATCCCGTATGGCGGGCGCTGTTTCGCGATCACCGCTTTCGCGAGGCACTCTCGATCACCCTCGATCGCCACGCAATCAGCCAATATCTCTATTTCGGGCTGGCGACACCGGCGAACAACACGATCCTTCCCGAAAGCCCGCTCCACACACCGGAAATCGGCGAAGCCTGTCTCGGTCATGATGTCGAACGGGCGAATGCGCTGCTCGACGAGATCGGCCTGACCGAGCGCGACGCCGAGGGCTTGCGGAAACTCGCCGACGGCCGTTCACTCGAATTCATCGTCGAAACCGCCGGCGAGGACAGCGAACAGACCGATATTCTCGAACTGGTCCGCGACGACTGGGCGGATATCGGCTTGCGCATTCACACGAAACCCTCCGAACGGGAGGTCCTGCGCAACCGGATCTTTGCCGGTGAGGCGCTCATGTCGATCTGGTATGGCCTCGAAAACGGCGTTCCGACCGCCCG
>JAGREZ010000189.1:0-2941 GCA_020446285.1 Geminicoccaceae bacterium | reverse complement strand
ATCCTGAAGATCTATTCGTCGCAATGCTACACGATCGGCCTCGTCGCCAACGTTCTCCAGCCCGTCGCCTCGCGCAACAGCTTGCGCAATCTTCCGGCCGAAGCCGTCTATAACTGGGAACCACACGGGCAGATCGGTCTCTACCGGCCGGATACCTTCTGGTTCGCCGATTGAGGCAACGGCAGGCGGCAATCAGCCGATTGCCGGCGTCCGCTTGCGCATCCAGATGCTCGACTCCTCGGCACCCGCCAGCAATGGAAGGCTGGAAAGCACGGGAGCCCGGGCCATGAGTTCCCCGCAACGGCTTGCATACCGGCTGGCGAAGATCACCTCGAAAGCCCCTGACTGAAGCAGGGCCGCCACCAGCATTTGTTCATTGTATCCACGCCACTGCCAGCCCGCCGGATAGGCCCATGGCAGGAAGATGTCGTGGACATGGACGAGGCATCCGGCATCGACACGCGGCAGTACCGTGTTGAAAAGGATATCGACATCGCTTCCGGGTACGGCGACGTGACTGCTGTCGATGAAAAGGACATGCCCCTCACCCAGCCCGGCAAGGATTTCCGGATCGGCATCCGCCAGCAGGAACGGATGATGAACGATGCCGAGTTCATGGATCGAAGCACGCGGTTGCGGGTCGATACAGACGAGTTCGCAGTCGATCCGGCCATCACGCAATGCGCGAGCCATCGCGCGGGTCGAGTGTCCCGAGCCGATCTCGACGATCCGGCGCGGTCCTTCCCGCCGGATGATGGCGTAGGTCGCGGCGAGATCGAGACGCGGAAACCAGTCCTGCTCGAACCTTGGAGCCGGTGCCGCACCGCCGAAACGGGCAAGATCGGACGCATGCGACTGGATGGCGTCGAGAACCGCCTCGAAATTGCCCCGATCGCGTTCGAACAGCGTCTCGAATGCCGGATAGTCGATCCTGCGGATGCCCTCGGCATGGCGATAGGGAATGAACACCCCGCGCGCCGACAGCCCGGTGAGGGTCTGCAGACCCAGCCAGAGGCGGCGGAAACGGTGGCGTTCGATGAACATCGGGCGAGATCTCGAAGAGAAAGCAGAAAAAGCGGACACGAATGTGGCGAAAGACGGGTTTCCTGCCAGTCAGACGTCGAGAACCATCCCTTCGCGAGCCACCAGCGCCCCCGGCAGGGCTTGTCGGGCCAATTCGCCGATCCTGTCGAGATCATCATCGCCATTGTCGGGATCGTGATGAAATGTGACCAGCCGGGGTACGGCGGCCGCCTTGCAGAGACGAACGCCCTCCTGCCATGTGGAATGCCCCCAGCCCTTGAATCGCGGGAAGATCTCGTCGGTGTAGGTGCTGTCGTAGACCATGAACTCGCAGCCGCTGATGAACTCGATGATCGACTGATCCGGCCGGCCGCGCACATGCTCGGTATCGGTGACGATCGCGACTGCCCTCCCGTCGAATTCGATCCGATAGGCCGTCGCACCACCTGGATGGTTGAGAGGCAGGGTATGCAACGCAATTCCCTCATGCGGCCGCAGCACTTCGCCCGCCCTGAAATCGTGGAAACTCCAGGCCGCCTGCATGCCGTCGAGAGGTACGGGAAAGAACGGCGCCGCCATCAGTTGCTGCAAAACCGGCTTGATCGCCTGTCCCTGTGCCAGAAGATGTCCCGCCCACAGCGAAAAGCAGTTTTCACTGCTGTAGGCCGGGCGAAAGAAAGGCAGGCCATTGATATGATCGATGTGGGTGTGGGTCAGGAAAATGTGAGCATCGACCGCACAGCCTTTCGCCGAGTAGAATTTTCCCAATTCGCGAATGCCTGTTCCTGCGTCGAACACGAGATGACGCTCGCCACAGATGACTTCGATACATGAGGTATTGCCACCGTAGCGAAGCGTATCCGGCCCGGGACAGGGGATCGTTCCGCGTACACCCCAGAAGCGTACCTGAAACTTCCGGGGAGCGGGGCCGGCAGACTCCGCCACTGTCACGACGGGCCCCCTGACGGCACATTGAAGAACAGGGCGGGCGGACCGACGCCGTCCATTGCGATGCGCGGGTGCCGGCGGCGCCCCGGGCAGTGGCGGGCGTGGGCGGTACGCTTGCCTCTACCTTTCGGGATCAATCCGCCGGTAAACATGATAACGACCCTCTTTTACGTTTTTCGGCAGTGGTAAAGCGCACAATTCAGACGAAAGGAGCGGTTGATCGCTTGCAACAAAACCACCAGAAGCGAGGAAGCCCGAAATATGCTCGCAGATCAAGGCAGTAGTTTTCCTGTCCGTCTCCGGATCGCCGCAACCGATATCACTGTGCACGAGAACTGCCCGCCCGGGAAGGCGCGCACCAAGCGTCGGGAGCAATTCGGCAAGGCTGCCGACGAGAAGATGGCCCGCGTCCGGCGTACTGTCCGGATGGGCTCGCGGCTCGCGCTCGAGAACGAAGATTTCACGATCCGGAAGAATCTCGCGCAGATGATCGAACGTCCGCCCGTTGCCAAGTCCGAGCTCGACGATCACACCGGACATGGAACCGATTTCCGACGCGCACTGTTCGAGACAGGCTTTCTGCGCCGTCAATCGCCGTATGAAACTGTCCAGTCTGCTCATTCAACCCTTCACCCGCAACCCTTCACCCGGACCGGCCGGGGCCCTCTCTCTACCTCACTCGCACGCATTTGCCGGTGATCTTTGTCACGAACCGCGGGATCGATCCCGGCCGACGCCAGCCGCCATGACGAGGTGGTTGTGCTTGGCGCTCCCCGTACTAGTATTCCGCCGGGCATCATCACGCCGGGTCGGATGTGACGCGCGGAACGCGGCTCCGGCTATTGCACGGGAGGAGCACTATGTCGAAGTTCGGAGTCGGACAACCGGTTCGCCGGGTCGAGGATATCCGGCTGATTACCGGAAACGGACGCTATACGGATGATATCAGCTTGCCGGGACAGGCGTACGG
>JAGREZ010000188.1:3663-5197 GCA_020446285.1 Geminicoccaceae bacterium | reverse complement strand
GCCCCTCGCCCCAGGGAGCGGTGGCACGCGTGAAATACAGCGCGCGTCCGAGATCCTCGTTGATCCACGAAACCACCGCCTTGACCGTGTTCGGATCCTGCCTTTCCTCCTCGTCGGTGGTGGCGTTGACAAGCGTGGCGATGTCGCAGCCGAGGGTGTCCAGCGGCTCCAGCGCCTGCACGAGAATGCGCGGATCGAGTGTCGGCATGTCACCCTGCAGGTTGACCACCCGGTCGTGCCGCCGTTCGGGGTCGATCTCGGCGAGCGCCGCGCACACGCGATCCGTTCCGCTCGCGAGATCCGGGTCGGTCAGCACCGCCTCGCCGCCCGATGCCCGCACGGCATCGGCGATCTCCTGTTCGGCACAGGCGACGACCGCACGGCCCACGCCGGATTCGACCGCCCGCCGCCAGACCTGCACGATCATGGGCTCGCCGGCGATCGGGGCGAGCGGTTTTCCGGGCAGGCGGCTGCTGGCCATGCGTGCCGGAACGAGGATGATCGGGTGCGACCGATTGCCGCTTTTTCCCGCCGAAGCCGTCAAGTACCTTCTCCGATGATGCGTTCCGCGTTTTTTCGCAACCGGCGGACCGGGCGACACAGAAACCGTCCGACGAGCCATTCGGGTGGGACAAAACGCCCGCCGGACACCGTGTCCGCTTGACGTCCGCGGCGACCATGCGATACCGACCCAAGCGGCCCGTCGAGCCCGGCAACCCGTTGTCCGCCGGTGGACGGAGGCCGCTCTACCCTCTCGGCTGGGCAGGCACAAGGATTTCCGATGTCATCATCACTCGAAGGAAACAAGCTTCTCGCCGCGGTTCTCACCGCCGGCATCATGGCATCCGGTTCCGGTGCCATCGCGACGATCATCTATGGCGGCCATGCGCCCGAGGAACCTGCCTATGTCGTCGAGGCGTCGGCGACCGATGCCGGTGCGAGCACCGAAAGCGCCGAACCCGCCGCCTTCGCCGTTCCCGAGACGGGCGATGTCGCGGCCGGCGAGAAATACGCCAAGAAATGCGCCGCCTGTCATACCTTCGATGCCGGCGGGGCGAACAAGGTAGGTCCCGGCCTGCATGGCGTCGTCGGACGTGCGATCGCCAGCCATGAGGGCTTCTCCTACAGTGACGTGCTCGCCGGTCATGGCGGCAACTGGGATCGCGAGTCGCTGATCGGCTTTCTGCACAAGCCGAAGGACTGGGCGCCCGGAACCAAGATGAGCTTCGCCGGTGTGAACAAGGAGCAGGACATGGCCGATCTGCTCGCCTATCTCGAAAGCCTGAACTGACCCGTACGTCTCGTTCAAAACGGGAATTTCGCGTTTCAGGCGAAAATGGCACAAAAGGGCCGGTACCGTGAGGACCGGCCCTTTTGATGGTTTCTGTACAGATTTTCACTTCATGGATCGATGCCGCCGCCCTACCCTGGGGTTGTGTTCGCCGGAATGCGACCTACCTCCAATCGAGACAGACGTGAGGCTCGGGAACAGGACGACATGATCAGCAAAACGAAGATACTCGTCGCCGCCACG
>JAGREZ010000188.1:0-3541 GCA_020446285.1 Geminicoccaceae bacterium | reverse complement strand
GCGCCCAAGGGTGGTCCGGTCCGCTATTCGGCGCAGGGCACCTTCGACAGCTTCAATGCCTTCATCATCAAGGGCACTACCGCCGCCGGCATCGGTCTCATCTATGATACATTGCTGGAAAATTCCGCCGAAGAGCCCTTCACTGAATATGGTTATCTCGCCCGTTCGATCGAAGTGCCCGAGGATCGCAGCTTCATCCGCTTCAATCTCGACCCCGCCGCCCGCTGGCACGATGGCGAGCCGGTCACGCCCGAGGATGTCGTCTGGACCTTCGAGACACTGGTCTCCCAGGGTGCCCCCCTCTACCGCCAGTATTACGCCAACGTCACCAAGGTGGAAAAAACCGGCGAGCATCAGGTGAGCTTCACCTTCGACGGCGGCAACAATCTCGAACTGCCGCTGATCCTCGGCCAACTCATCGTCCTGCCGCAGCACTACTATGAAAACGTCCCCTTCGATCAGACCTCGCTGAAACCGCCGCTCGGCAGCGGCCCCTACAAGATCAAATCCTTCGAGGCCGGACGCTTTGTCGAGTATGAGCGGGTCGAGGACTATTGGGGTGCGGATATTCCGGTCAATCGCGGCCGCAACAATTTCGATACCATCCGCTACGATTACTACCGTGACCGCGATGTCATGCTCGAAGCCTTCAAGTCCGGCGAGTTCGATTTCTTCGTCGAGAACAGTTCCAAGCGCTGGGCCACCGGCTACGACATTCCGCAGATCGCCGACGGGCGGATCATCAAGGAGGAAATCCCCAATCATTCCTCCTCCCGCATGCAGGGCTACGCCTTCAATACCCGCAAGGATATCTTCAAGGATCCGCGCGTGCGCGAGGCCATCGGCTACGCCTTCGACTTCGAATGGATGAACAGGAATCTGTTCTACGGCCAGTATCAGCGTATCGACAGCTACTTCTCCGGCAGCGAGACCTTCGCCGCCCGCGAACTGCCGGACGAAATGGAACTGGCCATTCTCGAACCGCTGCGCGGTCAGGTGCCCGAACAGGTCTTCACCGAAGTCTACGAACCGCCCGTCACCGACGGTTCCGGCAGCAACCGTCAGGGCCTGCGCAACGGCCTGCGGCTGCTCAAGGAGGCGGGCTACGAACTCGTCGACGGTGTGATGACCAACAAGGACACCGGCAACCGCCTCGACTTCGAATATCTCTATATCGACCCTTCCAGCGAGCGCATCGCCGCCCCCTTCGCCCAGGCGCTTGAAAAGATGGGCGTGAAGATGACCCTGCGCCGGGTCGACACCTCGCAATATATCGAGCGTATGGACAATTTCGACTTCGACATGTCCACCGCCGTCTGGGGGCAGAGCCTGTCGCCGGGCAACGAACAGCGCGAGTTCTGGGGCACGGCCGCCGCCGATCAAAACGGTTCACGCAATGTCGTCGGCATCAAGGATCCCGCGATCGACGCCATCATCGAGAAGATCATCGCCGCCGACAGTGCCGAGGAACTGGCCGCCGCCTGCCGCGCTCTCGACCGGGTGCTGATCTGGCAATATTTCACCGTCCCGCAATTCTACAACGAGGTCGACCGTATCGCCCGCTGGGCCTATCTCGAACGCCCCGAAACCGTACCGCTGCGCGGGCTCGACACATCGAGCTGGTGGTATGACGAGGAGAAGGCAGGGCAGATCAAGGGCCGCTGATGGGCGCCTATCTCCTACGCCGATTGCTGCTGGTGGTCCCGACCCTGCTCGGGATCATGATCCTCAATTTCGTCATCATTCAGGCGGCCCCGGGCGGTCCTGTCGAACAGATGATCGCCCGCCTGCAGGGAACGGCCGTTTCCGCCACCGCCAGGCTCGAAGGCGATCGCGGCGACATGGGTTCGCAGGGGCAAGGCAGTCAGGCGTCAACGTCCTCCTCCGCCCAGCCGCGCGGCGATTATCGCGGTGCGCGCGGCCTGCCTCCGGAATTCATCGCCGATCTGGAAAGGATGTACGGCTTCGACAAGCCGCTCTGGCAGCAGTTCACCGAGATGATGGGCCGCTATCTGAGCTTCGATTTCGGCAAGAGCTTCTTCCGCGACACCTCGGTGATCGACCTCATCCTCGAAAAAATGCCGGTGTCGATCTCGCTCGGCGTGTGGACGACCCTGCTCACCTATCTGATCTCGATCCCCTTGGGCATCCGCAAGGCCGTGCGCGACGGCTCGAACTTCGATGTCTGGACCTCGGGCATCATCATCATCGGCAATGCGATACCGGGCTTTCTCTTCGCCATCCTGCTCATCGTCCTCTTCGCCGGCGGCAGCTATCTCGACTGGTTCCCGCTGCGCGGTCTGACGTCCGAGAACTGGAACCAGCTGAGCTGGGGCGGGAAGATCGTCGACTATATCTGGCACATGGTCCTGCCAATCGTCTCGCTGATGATCGGCGCTTTCGCGGGCCTCACCATGCTGACCAAGAACAGCTTCGTCGAGGAGATCAACAAGCAATATGTCATCACCGCCCGCGCCAAGGGACTGACCGAGCGGCAGGTGCTCTACGGCCATGTCTTCCGCAACGCCATGCTCATCGTCATCGCCGGCTTCCCCGCAGCTTTCATCGGCATCCTGTTCACCGGCTCCCTCTTGGTGGAGGTGATTTTCTCGCTCGACGGACTGGGCCTGCTCGGCTTCGAGGCGGCGATCAACCGCGATTATCCGGTCATGTTCGCCACGCTCTACATCTTCACGCTGATGGGCCTCATTCTCAAGATCGTCTCCGATTTCACCTATGTGCTGGTCGATCCGCGCATCGATTTCGAGAGCAGGGGCGGACATTGAGCGCGCGCAACCTGAAGCCTCCCCGGACCCGCGACCGTCTTTTGGGCATCCCCTTGCGGCTGTCACCGCTCAACGCAAGGCGGCTCGCCAATTTCAAGACCAACCGGCGCGGTCACGTCTCGCTCTGGCTGTTCATGATCCTGTTCATCCTCAGCCTGTTCGCCGANNCTGATCGCCAACGACAAGCCGATCCTCGTGAGCTACGATGGCGGCTTCTACACACCCTTTCTGACTGCCTATCCCGAAACCACCTTCGGCGGCGATTTTCCAACCGAGGCGGATTACAACGACCCGTTCGTGATGGAACTCATCAGCGAGAAGGGCTGGGCGCTGTGGCCCGTCATTCCCTACAGCTATGACACCATCATCAAGGATCTCGACCGCCCGTCGCCCGCCTCGCCGTCGCTGAAGAACTGGCTCGGCACCGACGATCAGGCGCGCGACGTCACCGCCAGGGTGATCTACGGTTTCCGCATCTCCGTACTGTTCGGGCTGGTGCTCACACTGGTGTCGTCGGTGATCGGCATCGCCGCCGGTGCCGTGCAGGGCTATTTCGGCGGCTGGGTCGATCTGGGCATGCAGCGTTTCATGGAAGTCTGGTCGGGGCTGCCCACACTCTATCTGCTCATCATCATGTCGAGCATCATCATTCCGGGCTTCTGGTCGCTGTTGATCCTGATGCTGCTGTTCAGCTGGATGGCGCTGGTCGATGTGGTGCGTGCGGAGTTCCTGCGCGCCCGCAATCTCGATTTCGT
>JAGREZ010000187.1 GCA_020446285.1 Geminicoccaceae bacterium | reverse complement strand
CAGACGACGATCTGCCGGCCGGTCATGCCACGCGAGGAAATCCGCCATGTGGGCGAGATCCTCGCCATGGTGGTGGCGGACACGCCCGAGCTGGCGCGAGATGCGGCGGCTTCGGTCGAGGTTGAAATCGAGTCCCTGCCGGCGTCGGTCGATCTGCGGAGCGGCGGCGAGCGTCCCTGCTATGAATGGCAGCTCGGCGACCGGGAGCGGACCGGCGCCGTCATGGCATCGGCCGCGTTTCGGGCAAGGGTGGAGACGGCGAGCCAGCGTCTGGTCATTCACCCGATGGAAACCCGCGCGGCACTGGCTAGTCATGATGCGGCGACGGGTATCATGGAGCTCGTGACACCTTCGCAGGGCGCGCACAAGATGCGCGAAATGCTGTTGCCGGTTCTTGGCGTGGACGCGGAACGGCTCATCGTGCGCACACCCGATGTCGGTGGGGCCTTCGGCATGAAGCTGCAGGCCTATCCCGAACATGCACTTTGCCTGCTTGCTGCCCGCATGACCGGCCGACCGGTGAAGTGGGAGGGCGAGCGAAGCGAGGCATCGCTGATGGATGCGCAGGGCCGGGCGCAGTGGCTCACGGCCGAACTTGCGCTGGACGCGGAAGGCCGGTTCCTCGCCCTCGATATCGACAACCTTGCCGATATCGGCGCCTATGCGACGGGCTTTGCCGTATTCACGCCGAGTGTGAGCGGAGCGAAGGTGCTCGGCCATGCCTATGCAATCGGCGATCTTTCGGCAAGGGTGTGCGCGGTCTACAGCCACACCGTGCCGGTCGATGCCTATCGCGGCGCCGGCAAGCCCGAGATGATCTATATCGTCGAACGGGTGATCGAGGAGGCGGCGCGCGTCAGCGGGATCGACCCGGTCGAGCTCAGGCGGCGCAACCTTCTGCCGCCGCAGGCCCTGCCGAAAGTCATGCCGATGGGGCAGACCATGGAAAGCGGCGATTTCGGGGCGCTGTTCGAACGGACCCTCGAGGCCGCCGATCATGCGGGCTTCGCCGCCCGTCGCGAACGGAGTCGGGAGAACGGCTTCCTGCGCGGATTCGGCGTCGGGATGCACATGCATTGTTCGGGCGGCTTCACCAACGAACGTTCGATCCTCGAGGTCGCCGCCGACGGTACGGTGACGCTCGTGACCGGAACGCAGGCCGGCGGTCAGGGACATGAAACGGCGTTCGCGCAGATCGTTGCCGAACGGCTCGGCATCCGCCCGGCTGCCGTGCGGGTGTTGCAGGGCGATACCGGCAGGCTCGACGATGGCGGCGGTACCGGCGGCTCGTCGTCGCTCACCATTGCCGGTGCGAATATCGTCAGGGCGGCGGATCTCCTGATCGAGGAGGCGCGCGAACGCGCCGCCCGGTTGATGGAAGCGGCGGCGATCGACGTTCTCTACAAGGCGGCCCGCTTCACCGTGGCGGGCACTGACCGCTCCATCGGCCTGTTCGAACTGGCCGGTCGCGAGGAGCTGGTCAAGGGCTGCGATTTCGACGGCCCGAACGCGACCTTTCCCAATGGCTGTTATGTCGCCGAGGTCGAGATCGATCCGGAAACCGGCGAACTCCGGCTCGACCGTTTCACCGGCCTCGACGATATCGGCCGGATCGTCAACCCGCTGATCGCCATGGGCCAGATCCACGGCGGTATCGTCCAGGGACTGGGGCAGGCACTGTGCGAGGCTTGCGTGCTCGACGCGAGCGGGCAGCTTCTCACGGCGACGTTCATGGACTACGCCATGCCGCGCGCCATGGACTTGCCCCCCCTGAACTGCGGCTTTGCACCGACCCCGACCGCGATCAATGTCCTCGGTGCGAAAGGTGCCGGCGAGCTGTCCCCGACCGGTGCCATGGCCCCCGTCGTGCACGCCGCCCTCGACGCGCTGGCACCCTGCGGCGTCCGCAGGCTCGACATGCCGCTTTCCGCTGCCCGCATCTGGCAGGCGATGCGTGATGCGGGGACGTCCGGCCAGTAGAACTGGTCATTCGCCGGCCGGGCAGGGCTGCAATCGTCAGTGTATCGTGCAGGTGACGGTGCCGTCGGGGTTCTGGCTCGGACCGCCGTCGCTCGCCATGCAATGGTCGGCGAACCCGGTCGCGCAGGTCTCGGCGTCGCCGCTGCAGGTATAGACTGCCGCATCGGAGGTCGTCTGTCGCCGGTCGCGCAGGGTCAGCCCGCCGATCCGGTCCCGGGGGAGGCGATCAGCAAAATGGCAGGTCGTTGTCCCGTCCGGATTGGATCCCATTCCGCCGTCTTCGCTCTGGCACCAGTCGTCGAACTTGATCTGGTTGCAGGATTCGCAGGTGATATCGACGCCGGAGATATCGTGAGTCCCGGCGGCGGATCTGGCAGCGATATTGCCTTGTGCCACGGCCGCAGCATGGCTTGCCAGAAACGCAAGGGCGGTGGATGCAAGAACCAGTGCATGGCGAATATTCATCTCTGACTCCTCTTGTCCGGAATGTGCTTTGGCTTCTCGGGAAAAAACCGGAGATGAACAAAATGGATCGTCAGTTCGTTTTCTGAAATTCCACAATACTGATGCTATCAAAATTGATGACAGGCATGGATTTCTGCATGAGGACGGAAATCAGTTCCTTTCGAATGGTTCCACTGCCAGCACCGCGCCGTCGACTGCCACGACGCGGACCTTGTGGCCGGCCGGGCAGTCGGGGCCGGTCACGACCCAGGTGCCGTCGCCGATGCGGATACGGCCGCGGCCATTCTCGATTCCATCGACGAGATCGAAGACCTTGCCGACATATTGCGCGCCGCGGCGGTTGAGGTCGGGCTGGTCGCTCGGCTTTTCCGTCTTCGTGCGCAAGCCAAGCCAGACGAGGATGCTGGCCAGCCCGAGGGCGCCGAACAGGACGAATTGCCATTGCCATGACATGCCGTCGGCAAGCCAGGTGATGCCGCCGACGAGAAGAGCGGCGACGCCGAGCCAGATGAAGACGAAGCCGGGCGCGAAGACCTCGATGATAATGAGAAGTCCACCAAGTGTGAGCCAGTGCCAGAAGGTTGGTATCATGGCTCGTTGCCACCCCAGGGACGCGGTGCCATCGGCGGCCGGGTCGCGCCAGAGCCGCCATTGTCCGGGGTGGGGGGCACGGATGCGCCTGCGTCGGATCCGTCACCGCGGCCGAAGGCCTCCTTCGCGATTTCGGTGATGCCGGCGATGGAGCCGAGGACGCCCGTCGTTTCCATCGGCAGGATCAGTGTCTTCTGGTTGGGGCTGGTGGCGAAGGCGTGCAGTGCTTCGACATATTTCTGCGCAACGAAATAGTTCACCGACTGGACATTGCCCTCGCTGATGGCCTTCGACACATAGGCAGCCGCCCGGGCTTCCGCCTCGGCCAGCCGCTCGCGCGCCTCGGCTTCGCGAAACGCCGCCTCGCGTTCACCCTCGGCTGCGAGGATCACGGACTGCTTTTCACCCTCGGCGGTCAGGATGGCCGACTGTTTCTGCCCCTCGGCGGTGAGGATCGCCGACTGGCGCTCGCCCTCGGCCTCGAGGATGTTGGCACGCTTGAGCCGCTCGGCCTTCATCTGCCGTGCCATGCTGTCGACGAGGTCGGCGGGCGGGGTGATGTCCTTGATCTCGATGCGCGTGACCTTCACGCCCCAGGGGGTCGTCGCCTCGTCGACGACGATCATGAGCTTGGAATTGATGTCGTCCCGGCGGGAGAGAAGTTCGTCGAGATCCATGGAGCCCATCACCGTTCGCACATTGGTCATGGTGAGGTTGAGGATCGCCAGTTCGAGATGCGTCACCTCATAGGCGGCCTTTGCGGCATCGAGGATCTGGAAGAAGACCACGCCGTCGACGGTCACCATCGCATTGTCGCGGGTGATGACCTCCTGCGACGGCACGTCGAGGACCTGTTCGCGCATGTTGAGCCTGTCGCCGATGCGATCGACATACGGCCAGATCAGGTTGAGGCCCGGACGCAGCGTATGCGTGTAGCGACCGAAACGCTCGACGGTCCATTCCTCGCCCTGCGGTACCGGCTTGACCCCCATGAACAGGGTGACGATGGCGAGCAGCACGAGCACGATGACGAAGCCCGATCCGGCCAGAAGATCGGCGAAGAAAGGATCCATGGTCTCTCCTTGGGACGGTTTCCTCCCGGATACCACGACAATGGTTAATTTACTCCAAGCGATATCAACCTGGCGACGATTGCTTGCTTCGGTGTTTGCGAAAGGCTATGGCCCTTCGCGGACACTGCGAACCTGAAGGGGGTGCCTTGCTCAGGGGCCTTTATGACTGGACCATGCGTCAGGCAAGCGGGCCGCGCGCATTGTGGAGCCTCGCCGTCATCTCCTTTGTCGAGAGCTCGTTCTTTCCCATTCCGCCCGATATCCTGCTCATTCCGATGATCCTCGCCAACCGTGACCGCGCCTGGCTGGTTGCCGGTGTGTGCACGGTCGCGTCGGTACTTGGCGGCATTCTCGGCTACCTGATCGGCGCGCTGCTGTTCGAGGCGATCGGTGCGCCGCTGCTCGAATTCTACGGCTATCTCGAGAAATTCACCGATTTTCAGGCCATGTACAACGAATATGGCGCGTGGATCGTGTTCGGTGCGGGGATCACGCCGTTTCCCTACAAGGTCATCACCATCGCCAGTGGTGTGACCGGTCTCGACATTGTCACCTTCATGATCGCCTCGGTGCTCGCCCGCGGGCTGCGTTTCTTTATCATTGCAGCGCTCCTGTGGAAATGGGGGCAACCGATCCGGGCATTCATCGAACGATATCTGGGGTTGCTCACTGTCATCTTCTTTGTGCTTCTGGTGGGCGGATTCGCCCTGTTGAAACTGCTCTGACTGCGCGGATCATGGCTCGCGGAACGCTTCTCCTCTCGATCGCCTTTGCGGCAGGTGCACTCGCCTTCGCCTACATCCTGCAATATCTTGCCGGGCTCGAGCCCTGCGATCTCTGCTGGTGGCAGCGTTATCCCTACATGGCGATCCTGCCGGCGGGGCTGCTGGCGCTGGCAAGCGGCCATGTGCGCGCCGGCCTCGTCATCGTGCTCCTGCTGCTGCTTGCGGATGCCGGCATCGCCTGGTTTCACGGTGGTGTCGAAGCCGGCATCTTCGCCCTGCCGGAAGGCTGCACATCGATATCCGGGGCAACCTCGATCGAGGAACTGCGCGCCCAGCTACTGACCGCTGCCCCGGCCTGCGATCAGGTCGCGGCAAGTTTCCTCGGCCTTTCGCTTTCCGTCTGGAACGCCATCGGAGCGAGCCTGATGGCGCTCTTCGTCGCCTTCGGTCTCGTCCGGTCCGCCGGGCGCTAGGCCATGGTAGCGCTTCGATCAGGCGGTTTCGTTCGCGAGAAGCGGTGAAAGCCAGCTCATGTCGACATTGCCGCCGGAGAGGATGACACCGACCTTGCGGCCGCGCATCTGCTCGCGCTCGTCGAGCAGGGCGGCCAGCGGTGCGGCGCCGGCGCCTTCCGCGAGATTGTGGGTGTCGGTGAGATAGTGGCGCATGGCGGCACGGACGGATCGTTCGTTCACCCGGACGATGCGTTCGCCGCCGGCGCGGATCATGGCGAGCGCGTCGGGATGCGGAATCCGCGTCGCCATGCCGTCGGCGATGGTCGGGGCCGGGGGTGAGGTGACCACCTTGCCGGCTTCGAACGAGAGGGCGTAGGCGGGCAATTGTTCCATGACCACGCCGACGATGCGGGTGGACAGGCCGAGATGATCCCGCGCGGCGATGAGACCGCACATGCCCGAGCCCATGCCGATGGGGACATAGACGGTATGCAGGTCCGGGGCCGCCTCGAACAGCTCGAGACCGTAGGTCGAGACACCGAAGACGAGCTGTTCGTTGAAGGAGGGAATCTTCCACGCACCGAGTGCGTCACCCTGACGTTCGGCCTCCTCGCGCGCCTCGTCGAAATCCTCGCCATGTTCGACGAGGCGCGCTCCGAATGCCCGCATGGCCGCGT
>JAGREZ010000186.1:10652-11452 GCA_020446285.1 Geminicoccaceae bacterium | reverse complement strand
TGCCCGGTCGTGGTCAAGGGGCATTCGGCCCATCCCGGCACCAGCGAGATCGTCGCCCAGGCGATCGATGCCGCCATCCGCAAATGCGGCGTTCATCCCGGTGTGTTCAGCCTGATCCAGGGCGGCAAGCGCGATGTCGGAACGGCGCTCGTACAGCATCCGCTCATTCGGGCCGTCGGATTCACGGGCTCGCTGGGCGGCGGTCGCGCCCTGTTCGATCTCTGCGCCGGACGCCCGGAACCCATTCCCTTCTTCGGCGAACTCGGTTCGGTCAATCCCATGTTCCTCCTGCCCGAGGCGCTGAAGGCGCGTGGCAAGGCCATCGGCGAGGGCTGGGCCGGGTCGCTCACCATGGGAGCCGGCCAGTTCTGCACCAATCCGGGCATTGCCGTCGTCCAGAAGGGCCCCGAGGGTGACAGCTTCGTGCAGGCCGCCGCCGAGGCGCTCAAAGGCGTGCCGGGCCAGTGCATGCTCACCGACGGAATAGCCGCAGCCTATCGCGACGGCAAATCCCGCTTCGATGGCCGCAATGCGGTCGAGCCGGTGATGGTGACCGAGAGCGAGGGCCGCGAGGCGAGCCCCAATCTCTACCAGACCGATATCGACAATTATCTGCAGGACCATGCGCTGAGCGATGAGGTCTTCGGTCCGCTCGGCCTCGTGGTCCGTGTGAACGGCCCCGATGAGATGAAGACCCTCGCGCAGGGCATGGAAGGGCAGCTCACCGCGACCTTGCAGATGGACGAGGGCGATACCGCGCTCGCCCGCGAGCTCATGCCGATCCTCGAGCGCAAGGCCGG
>JAGREZ010000186.1:6849-10531 GCA_020446285.1 Geminicoccaceae bacterium | reverse complement strand
CGCCGTTTCCTGCGGCCGGTCTGCTACCAGAATACACCTGAAAGCCTCCTGCCGGAGGATCTGCGCAACAGCTGAGCGAAGTCGTTCGACAGCAGTCGCGCCGGCGGGGCGTCGATCCCCGCCGGCAGCGGCCGATGCGGCCTTCTGTCCCTCCCAAATCGCTTCGGAGTTCGCTGGAAACAACGATACCCTGCATCCTGCGATTGTCTTCGGGGAGGGAGGGGCATGGCGTTTCTGGCGGATCCGATGTTCGCGCTTTTCCTGTCGCTTTCCGGCGGGTATTTGATCGGCCGGATCAGCTTCGGGCCGGTCCAGATCGGGGGCGTCTGCGGCACGCTTTTCGTCGCACTCGCCATCGGGCAGGTCGGGGTCTCCATCGGCGACGATCTCAGGAACGCCGCCTTTGCGCTCTTCATATTCTCGCTCGGATTTACCGCCGGCCCGCAATTCTTCGCGAACGTCCGGGGAGGATGGCGGTTCGGAATCTTCTCGATCCTCGAGGTCGTCACCGCGTTATCGCTCACCCTGCTGTTCGTCGCGATCTTTCGTTTCGATGTCGGAACGGCTGCGGGGCTCTTCGCCGGATCGGCAACGGAATCCGCCGTCGTCGGGACCGCGAGCGAGGCCATCGCCCATCTCGACCATATCGAGGGCGACGTGGCGAGATTGCAAGGCAACATCGCCACCGCCTACAGCCTGACCTATCTTTTCGGTATGGTCGGAATCATCCTCTTCGCCTCGCAGGTCGCACCCTGGCTCATGCGGGTGAATCTCAGAGAGGAAGCGGCCAGACTCGAAAGGGAGATGGGCGGCGGCGAAGAGGGATCGAACAGTTTTCCGGTCTTCGTCGAACGCGCGTTCAAGGTCGGTGATCTCGCCGGGCGCAAGGTCCGCAGCATCGAGGAACAGTTCAACTGGACCCTGACCATCCCGGCCATCCGCAGGGGTACGGAGATCGTTGCGGCCGGACTGGATTCGATCCTTGCCGAAGGCGATATCGTCTATGTTCGCGGCCGCCGGAACTCCGTTATCGGCCTCGGCCGGCAGCTCGGTGAGGAAATCACGCTGCCGCACGATTTCGGCTTCGAGGTCAAGACCCGCGACGCCGTTTTCGCGAATCCCGATCTGGTGGCGCAAAGCGTCGCCGATCTCGCGACGATCGTGCCGCCGGAAATGCGCCGGGACATCTTCGTCACGCAGATCCATCGCATGGGGCAAAGACTGGCGCCCTTGCCGAAAACGCGGTTGCAGCAGGGCGATATCCTTACACTCTACGGTCCTTCCGAGCTGGTCGATCAGGCAGCGCGAAAGCTCGGGCCGGAACTGCCGGTGCAGGATTTCACGGATTTCGTCTTCCTCGGCCTCGGCATCGCGGTCGGCCTGTTCATCGGCAGCCTGAGTGCGACGGTGGGCGGCATCGAACTGACACTGGGCGGTGGCGGCGGCGCACTCGTGGCCGGTCTCGTCTTCGGCTGGATCAACATGCGCCGGCCGCGTCTTGGCGCCCTGCCGGCGCCGGCGGCGAATTTCGCCAAGGAATTCGGCCTTGCCGTGTTCATCGCCGCCATCGGCCTGAAGACCGGACCGGATGTGATCGAGCAGCTGAGAAAATACGGTCTCATTCTGCCGTTCATCGGCCTTGTCGTATCCGTCGGCCCGGCGCTGGTCTCGTTGATCGTCGGCTACAGGTTCATGAAGATTCCCCTGCCCATCATGCTTGGCGCGGTCGCCGGGCAGCATTGCAGCACACCCACACTGCTGGCGGTGATGGAACGCACGGGCAATACCATTCCGGTCATCGGCTATACCGTGACCTATGCGATCTCCAATGTGATCCTGCCGCTGACCGGTCCCATCATCGTCACGCTCGCGGCGATGGTGGTTCCGGGATGAGGGACGACGTCAGGCAAGTGGCGCGAACCATGCCGTCGCGCGGATCTGCTCGCCAAGTACGCACCAGAAATCGCCTGCCGTGGAACGGGGTGTGAGAAGCAGAAGATCCTGCGGTGCCAGCCGGAGCAGGATGACGGGGATATGGTGCATGACCGTTCGCGTGGCGAGCCGGGCTGGTGCGGTTTCAAGATCGATCATGGAGAGGCGTTCGAGAAGAACGGAGATGCGTTCGCCGGAAAGCCCGATGACGGCCCATGAATCCGATTGATCGCTCACATGCAGCCCGTCCGCCGCCGGTACGGACCCAGCACCACGGCGCAACATGAAACACTGATCGGCGCCGAGGCGGGCGAGCCGGCCGGCTTCATGGTCGCACCATGTACCGGGTGCGGGCCAATGCGCCGGGGGTGTGCGGGTGGCAAGGGCGTGAATGGCAAGATCCGTGATCTCGCGGCAGTCGATGCCGTCAGCACGGATCGCCGGTTCGCCGATGGCTGCGGTGGCCTCAAGCACGAAGACGCTCTCCTTCCGGATCGATGAAATGCGGCGAGACGATCTCCACCTCGACCTCGTGCCCGCGAAGGGCGTCCACCGCGCGCACGGTCTCACCGTGGCGCTCGTGAGCGTGGCGGATGAAACCGAGGCCGATATCGTGCCCGAGTGTGGGCGAGTGACAGGCGGAACTCATCCAGCCTTCGTCATTTTCGGTCGTGAACGCCTTGCCATGGCCGATGAAATGCGCGCCGGTGTGGATGCGCGCGGTGCGGTCCACGGGGCGAAAGCCGGCAAGACGTGGACGGGACGGATCGGTCAGGCCCGGTCGGTGGCGGAGAACGCTTCCGATGAAATCCTTCTTCGCTGAAACCATGCGCTCCATGCCGAGATCGGCCGCGGTGGTGCGCCCGTCGAGCTCGTTGCCTGCCGGATGACCCTTCTCGATGCGCATCACGCCAAGCGCCTCCGTCCCGTAGGCGGTGACCCCGAGATCGGAGCCGGCCCTCATGAGCGCGCGGATGAGGGCATCGCCGAAACGGGCGGGAACGGCGAGCTCATAGGCGAGTTCGCCCGAGAACGAGATGCGGTAGAGCCGCGCCGGGGTGCCATTGCAGATGGTGAGACCGGCGCATGCCATGAACGCAAAGGCATCGTTGGCGAGATCGAAGGGCGCATCCACGATCCGCTGCAGAAGCTCTCGCGATCTGGGGCCGGCCACCGCATATTGTGCCCATTGGTCGGTTGCGGAAATCAGGTGAACGTCGAGCCGTGGCCACAGGCACTGGCGGCAGAATTCGAGATGACGGAAGACGCTCGCGGCATTGGCCGTGGTCGTGGTCATCAGATAATGCGTTTCGCCGAGCCGGGCCGTCGTGCCATCATCCATCACCATGCCATCCTCGCGCAGCATCAGCCCGTAGCGGGTCTTGCCGACAGGGAGTCTGGCGAACGCGTTGGCGTAGACGGCGTTGACGAAGGTCGTGGCATCCGCGCCCTGAATGTCGATCTTGCCGAGCGTCGAGACATCGCAGATTCCGACACCGCTTCGAACGGCGAGCACCTCGCGGTCGACCGTCTCGCGCCAGTGGCTCTCGCCCTCGCGCGGGAACCATTGCGCGCGCAGCCATGCGCCCGTCTCGACAAGGACAGCGCCCTGTTCCTCGGCCCAGCGATGGTTCGGCGTGAGACGGCGCGGGCGGAAATGGCGGCCGCGCGAACGCCCGGCAAGGGCACCGATGGCGACAGGCGTATAGGGCGGGCGGAAGATGGTGGTGCCGGTTTGCGGGATGCTGCG
>JAGREZ010000186.1:2134-6723 GCA_020446285.1 Geminicoccaceae bacterium | reverse complement strand
GGCGAGTTTCACATCCTTGGCGGTGACGTCGTTCTGCAGGTCGACCCAGGCACGGCCGCGGCTCCCGGCCACATGCCAGAAAGGCGTGATCGTCGCCGCTTCATCCTCCGCACTCGGGATTTCCGCCAGTCCCGCGTCGATGTCCATGGCTGAAATGGCCGCCGCATGGCCGGAGCGAAGCGCGGCCGCGAGGGTGAGCTCGCCATTGGCGGCACCGGCGACGGTCATGCCGGGTGGCAGCTCGCCACCGGGGACGAAGGCGGCGATGTCCTCGCGCCAGACCGGGCGGCCGCGATGGTGGCATGTCAGGTGAACGTTGGGATTCCAGCCGCCGGCCACGGCAAGCGTGTCACAGAGGATGGGCCGCTCGTCATTGACGATGATGGTGGAAAGGCGGCGGCGGCCGTTGGTTTCGGTGATTGTGGCACCACGATGGACGGGCGTTCCAGCCGGCGGTTCGTTGCCGCTGTCGGCGCGTGTGTCGATGATGGCGGCAAGCTCGATGCCGGCTGCGGCGAGGTCATGCGCGGTGCGCCAGCCATCATCATTGTTGGTGAACAGCGCCACCCGGCGACCGGGGGCGACGCCGAAACGGTTGACGTAACTGCGGACGGCCCCGGCGAGCATGATGCCCGGACGGTCGTTCCGGCCGAACACGATGGAACGTTCGGTGGCGCCGGCGGCGAGCACCACATGCGCGGCATGGATCCGCCAGAGGATCTGCCGTGGCCGGCCATCTGTGCCGTTCACCTGTTCGAGTGCGCCATGAACGCCGTGATCGAACGCGCCGAAGACACTCGTGCGCGGCATGATGCGGACATGTCCGAAGGATTCGAGCTCGGCGAGCGTGGCGGACACCCATTGATGGCCGGGAGCGCCGTTCACCTCAAGGCGTTCGGCCAGCAGTCGTCCGCCCGGACGGAAATCCTCCTCGGCAAGAAGAACCCGCTTGCCCGCGCGGCCGGCGACGAGTGCCGCCATCAGACCAGCCGGGCCGCTGCCGATCACCAGCAGATCCGTATGCAGGAAGCCCTTGTCGTAGACGTCCGGATCCTCCTCGCCCGAAAGCGCACCGAGCCCCGCGGCCGACCGGATCGCGGGCTCATAGACGGACTCCCAGAAGCTCCGGGGCCACATGAAGGTCTTGTAGTAGAAGCCGGCGCTCAGGAACGGCGAGAGGAGATCGTTGACCGCGAGCCAGTCGCGCTCGAGGGTGCCCCGGTGATTCTGCGAACGGGCGGTCAGGCCGTCCGCCAGTTCCACCACCGTCGCACGGGTGTTGGGGGTGGCCGCCGCCCCCTCGCCGATGGTGAGCAGCGCATTGGGCTCCTCGGGTCCACTGGAAAAGATTCCGCGCGGGCGATGGTACTTGAACGAGCGGGCGACGAAGTGACGACCGTTGGCGAGCAGCGCCGAGGCGAGCGTATCGCCGGCAAATCCGCGCATCGCCCCGCCATTGAAGGAAAAGCCGAGGCTCCGCGAACGGTCGACGAGACCACCCTCAGGCAGGCGGAAAGGCTGGTTCATCGTCCATGCTCCAGGGCGACGTCGCGGGCGAGCCGTACCTCGAGGATCTCGTGCGTCAGGGTGTTGCGCGTCACGACCAGCCACGAGCGATCGCCATGCTCGTGAAACCAGAGCTCGCGATGCACGCCCGCCGGATTGTCGCGCAGATAGACATGGTCGTGGAAGGCGCGCGCGGCGTCATCGCTCTGCGGGTCCGGGCGGTCGATCAGCGAGGCATCGCCCATGACAGTGAATTCGGCGGCGTCGCGGGGACCGAGGAGCGGGTGCGGGATCAGCATGAAAGAGGCTCCGCGAGGAGGAGGGTGTTGGTCGGGAAATTTCTCAATGCAGGTTCGGCTGCGGGCCGGCGCCCTTCTCGTCGATGGCAAGGCCGCGCTCGAAGCGGTCGAGACGCATTTGCGCAGCGACAGGATGAGGCTTGCCCGTGGCGAGCAGATGGGCATAGCACCAGCCACTCGCGGGCGTTGCCTTGAAACCGCCATAGCACCAGCCGGCATTGATGAAGAGATTGTTCACCGGTGTGCGGTCGATGATGGGCGAGCCGTCCATCGACATGTCCATCACCCCGCCCCAGGCGCGCAGCAGCCGGGCGCGGCCGATGGCCGGCATGAGCGCCATGCCGCCCTCGCACACATCCTCGATCACCGGCAGGTTGCCGCGCTGGGCATAGCTGTTGTAGCCGTCGATATCGCCGCCGAAGACGAGCCCGCCCTTGTCGGACTGGGAAATGTAGAAATGCCCCGCGCCGAAGGTGATGACGCCGTCGATGACCGGCTTCAGCCCCTCGCTGACGAAGGCCTGCAGCACATGGCTTTCGATCGGCAGGCGCAGTCCCGCCTTCTCCAGCACCCGGCTCGATGAACCGGCCGCACAGGAGGCGACCTTGCCGGCGCGGATCGTTCCCCGCGTGGTCTCGACCCCGTTGCACTGGCCGTCCTCGATGAGAAAGCCCGTCACCTCGCAGTTCTGCAGGATGTCGACACCGCGCATGTCGGCGCCGCGCGCATAGCCCCAGGCGACGGCATCATGGCGGGCGGTGCCGCCCCGGCGTTGCAGCAGCCCGCCTTTGACCGGAAAGCGCGCATTGGCGAAGTCGAGGAAGGGATACATCGCGCGCACGCCGTCCGTATCCAGCAGTTCGGCATCCGCGCCGGCCATGATCATGGCGTTGCCACGACGGACATAGGCATCGCGCTGGGCGTCGCTGTGACAGAGATTGAGCACGCCGCGCTGCGAGACCATCGCATTGTAGTTGAAGTCCTGTTCGAGACCTTCCCAGAGCCGCATGGACAGCTCGTAGAACGGCTCGTTTCCCGGCAGCATGTAGTTCGAGCGGATGATCGTCGTGTTGCGGCCGATATTCCCCGAACCCAGCCAGCCCTTCTCGACCACGGCGATGTTGGTGAGCCCGTGTTCCTTCGCCAGATAATAGGCTGTGGCAAGCCCGTGCCCGCCACCGCCGATGATCACGATATCGTAGCGGGCCTGCGGCTCCGGCTCCCGCCACATCGGCTTCCACCCGCCATGGCCGGTGAGCGCTTCGGCAAGGATGCGAAAGGCTGAAAAGGACATTGTCCACTCCGTCGAGGCGTCGCTCCTCAGGTAGCACCAGGCGGCGGAAAGGAAAATCCGTTCCGGCGAGGTTTCGTCCCCTCGTCTTCGAACTGTCCCGCAACGAACACGAAGATGTCGAAATCGTGGGGTATGCAGCCGGCATGTCGATCACGCGTGGAACAGCCCGACCATGCACCAAGCTGTCACTGCGGCCGATACACTGATCGTTTCCGATATTCATCTGGGACTGCCGGCCAGTCGTCCCCGCGAACTGCTGGAGTTTTTCGAAGCCCGCTGTTCCCGCAGGATCATTCTCCTTGGCGATGTCTTCAACGACCTCCATTTCAGGCATCTCTGCCGCGACGCCTTCCGCCTGCTCGACTACTGGCGCTTCATGGCACGGCGCGGGCTCTGCGAACTGGTATGGATCAAGGGCAATCACGATCGCGACTTCGAACATGCGGTCCGCCCGCTTCTCGGCACATCCGGTTTCGAGGACTATTGCTGGGAGTCCGGCGAGAGACGCTTTCTTGCCCTGCATGGCGACCGCTTCGATCCTTCCTGCACCCGTTTTCGCAGCCTGCCCATCCTGCTGTCGGACCTGAACAGCTGGGCGCAGCGCCGCTGCGGCATGGACCATTCCTGGACCGAACGATTCGACATCATCCACGAGCGTTTCGGCCGGCTCGCCCACCGGATGCCCTTTGCCGCCGCCGAACTCGCACGCAAGCTCGATTGCGAGGCCGTGATCTGCGGACACACCCATCGCACGCATCGCCGAAGCGTGCCGAACGAACGCGGAATGGTCGAATATCTCAATGCCGGCGCATGGATCGGCCGGCCCGGCCATTTCGTCACCGTCACCGACGGCGTCGCCACGCTCGCGGCGCATCCCTGAAGACCGGCGGCACGGCAGCAACAGGATGAAAGGTATCGCATGTCCCTTGCACTGATCGACAAGGCCGCCCGCGCGGAGTCACGGGCAACCGGGCGCGGTCTGCTCGAAAGCGGCTTCGCCCACATGTTCACGAGCTTCGTCTACCCGCAGATATGGGAAGATCCGGTCGTCGACATGGAGGCTCTCGGGATCGGTCCGCACAGCCGTATCGCCGCGATCGCCTCCGGCGGCTGCAACGTGATGAGCTATCTAACCCGCAATCCGGCACGGGTCATCGCCGTCGATCTCAATCCCGCCCATCTCGCCCTGCTCGACCTCAAGCGGGTCGCCGCCCGCCATGTACGCAATCACGCCGAGTTCTTCCGCCTCTTCGGCAATGCCGGGCACCCGGACAATGTCCGCCTCTATGATGCCGTCCTCGCCGATCTCATCCTGCCGGAATCCCGCGAATTCTGGTCATCCCGCTCGATATCCGGCCGCCGTCGCATCCACGCGCTGCGCACCGGTCTCTACCGCCAGGGCCTGCTCGGACGCAGCATGACGCTTGCCCACTGGATCTGCCGCCTGCATGGCGCGAAACCGGCCTCGCTCCTGCAGGCACGAAACCACG
>JAGREZ010000186.1:0-1924 GCA_020446285.1 Geminicoccaceae bacterium | reverse complement strand
AACTATTTCGCCCATCAGGCGCTCACCCACAGTTACGGCCGCTCGCTGCCACCCTATCTCGAAGCCCAGCATTTCGCCACGCTCGGCCGGGCGGTGCAGGCGCTCGAACTGCACAATACCTCGATCACCGACATTCTCGACCGGCAGCCGGCGGGATCGCTCGACGGCTTCGTGCTGCTCGATGCCCAGGACTGGATGAACGGCGAACAGCTCAACGATCTCTGGCGGGCGGTCTCCCGCGCCGCAGCACCGGGTGCGCGCTTCGTCTTCCGCACCGCCGGCCGGCAATTGCCGGCGTTCGACCGGCTCACAGTCACCAGCCTCGCCCGCTGGCGACGTCTCGTGGAGCTCGGCGACCGGCTCCATGCACGGGACCGTTCCGGTATCTACGGTGCCCTTCACATCTATGAGTGCAAAGGATGAAAGTCGTCGAGACGTCCACGTTCGAGCGCATGGAGCGCATGTATGCGCCGCAGCAGCGCATCTACGATCTGACCCGCGCCTGGTACCTTCTCGGCCGCGACCGGCTGCTCGACGGGATCGCCGCGCGACCGGGCGAGACGCTGGTGGATGTCGGCTGCGGTACCGGTCGCAATCTCGACCGCGTCGCACGGCTTTATCCACGGACCCGGCTTTGCGGCATCGACCCGTCGCGGGCGATGCTGAAGACGGCCGGGCGCAGGCTCGTGCTTGAAGACGTACGGTTGCTGCATGGTGTGGCGGAGGATCTGCCGGTCATGCTGGCGCACGGTGCCATCACGCCTCCCGACCACATCCTCTTTTCCTACAGCCTGTCGATCATGCCGGATCCGCTCGGTGCGATCGAGGCCGCGCTTGGGGTATTGCCGGCGGGCGGGTGGCTGCATGTGGTCGATTTCGGTCCGATGGATCGACTGCCGCGCTGGTTCGCGGCCGGCATGGGATCCTGGCTCGAGCGCTTCGATGTTCGCCACCGCCCGCAGGTGGCCGAAAGGCTCGCAGCATTGCCGCAGACGAGCCTCGTTCGCCCGTTCGGCGGTTATTGCGAGCTGATCCACCTGCGAAACCGGGGCTGAATCGTCACGGAATCCGGGGTGGCGGTTTTCAGTCCTCGGTCACGAATTCCTTGATCATCGGTGCGAGGCCGGCGGTCAGGCCACCATCGACGACGAGGTTGGCGCCATTGACAAAGGCGGCTTCGTCGGCGGCGAGAAAGGCGATCGCGGCGGCGATGTCCCCGGGCTCGCCGACCCGGCCCACCGGATACCATTTCGCCAGTTTCTCGAAGACCTGCGGGTCCTTCTCCTGACGCCGGGTCCATGAATGGTTCGAGGTGCGGACCGAGCCGGGACTGACGGCGTTCGCGCGGATGCCGCGCGGGCCGTATTCGACGGCGATCGCGCGCATGAACTGCAGCAACCCGGCCTTGGCGGCGCTGTAGGCGGGATTGCCCACATGGATAAAGCCGTTGACCGAGGCGGTGAAGACGATGGTGCCCTTTCCGGCGGCGAGCATGAGCGGCAGCATGCGGTGGCAGACGGCATAGGCGCTCTTGAGCGAGAGCGTCAGTTCCGCGTCGAAACTCTGCGGATCGAGCTGGTCGAGATTGCCGACCCGTGTGCCGCCGGTATTGCTGACGAGCACGTCGAGCTGATCGACCTGATCGAGTGCGGCGTCGAGGGCAGCCTGATCGGTGGTGTCGGCGACCAGCACCCTGTGACCGCCTCCGGCATCGGCGGCGGTTCGTTCGGCCGCTGCGGCCTCGCGGTCGAGAACGATCAGGCTCGCACCCTCGAGCGCGAGCCTGAGGGCGGTGGCCCGGCCGATACCGTTGCCGGCTCCGGTCACCAGAACGGTCCTGTTCTCGAAACGTTTCATGCAAAGGCCTCCACGGCCGAACGGATGCGCGCCAGCGACGGGCGGTCCAGATGGCCGTAATTGTAGA
>JAGREZ010000185.1 GCA_020446285.1 Geminicoccaceae bacterium | reverse complement strand
TCGAAATCGACAGCATGGCCGGTCTGCGACCGTGGTTCCCTGAATGGGAGGCGCTGGCGCAGCGTTGCCTCGTTCCCAATCCGTTTTATGAGCGCGGTGCCCTCGTGCCGGCACTCGCGGAAGGTATCGTCGCAGCCGGATGGCGGATCCTGCTCATCGTCGATTCCGATGCGCCGGACCGGCTGGCTGGCCTCGTGCCGATCGAAAGGCGGAGGTTTCATCCGCTCGTCCCTCAGGCGGTATGGCGTCCGGTCGCACATGACTACGCCTTTTGTTCCGTTCCGCTCATCGACCGCGAGCGGGCCGATGCCGCCGTCGACGCATTGCTGCGCTGGGTCCGCGCGAACGGCTCGGTGCCGCTCGATCTCGTCGACCTGCCCGTTGACGAGCCGATCACCCCGCTCCTGCACGCGCATCTCAGGCGGCAGCACATGCCGCGTCTCGTCCACAATCCGCGCGACCGCGCCGCCTGCCGTCCGGGCGCATCGGCGGAAGCCTATCTCGCCGGAGCATTGCGCAAGAAGCGCCGCAAGGAACTCGCACGGCAATATCGCCGCCTCGGCGAGCATGGTCGTCTGGAATGCCGGCGGCTCGCGCCCGGCGAGGATGTGCACGGCTGGGTCGAACAGTTCGTGGCGCTGGAAGCGGCGGGCTGGAAGGGACGCAACGGCACCGCCATCGCCGCCCGGTCCTCACACCACCATCTCTTCGAACGCCTTGTCGAAGATTTTCACGCCAAGGGTCGTATCGACATATGCGGACTGTTTCTCGACGACCAACCGGTGGCACTGAAATGCAATCTTGTCGGTGCATGTGAAGGGCGCACCGGCTTTGCCTTCAAGATCGCGTATGACGAACGTTTCGAGCGTTATTCACCGGGCGTGCAACTCGAGATCGAACAGATCGTCCACATGCACGGACCGGACGCGGCGATGAACTGGATGGATTCCTGCGCATCCTCGCAACATTTCATGATCGATCGCCTGTGGACCGAACGGCGGCGCTTTTCGAGCATCCTCGTCGGTGCGTCGGGCATCCGCGGACGGTCGACGATCAAGGCCCTCGAAGGGGCCGCCGCTCTGCACCGCATCTATGCAGGCAGGGATTCGCAACAAGGGGAAGAACAGCCGTGAGCAAGTCCGATCGTGTCCTGTCATACGAACGCGCCGAGTTCGAGCGCTGCTATCCCGACAGGCATTTTCGCTGCACCCACAATGTGTGCGATGATCCGCTGCTGTCGGTCGACGCGCTGCTCGAACTCTGCAGGCGCCTGCCGGTGGAATCGATCGAATACAATGCAGGCAATCTTCCCGTCGGCATCGATCCCGACAAGACCCCCGGCAACGGACTGACGCCGGAGGAAACCATCGCCCGCATTCGCGACAACAGGTCCTGGCTCGTTCTCAAATATATCGAGCAGGATCCGGCCTATCGTCAGCTTCTGCAGGATCTTCTCGGCCCGGTGATCGAAATGGCCGGCAACGTGACTCCGGGCATCGACCGGCTCGAAGGTTATATCTTCGTCTCCTCGCCCGGTTCGGTCACACCGTTCCATGTCGACAACGAGCACAATTTCCTCCTGCAGATCCGTGGCGACAAGACGATGCACGCCTGGCACCGTGACGATCGCGAGACAATCAGCGAGGAACAGCTCGAAGCCTATCATTCCGGCGCGCACCGCAACCTGCCGCACGACCCGGCGGTCGATGTCCGCCGCTTTTCCTTCCTGCTGCATCCGGGCGAAGGCGTCTTCCAGCCGGTGACCGCGCCGCACTGGGTACAGAACGGGGACGATGTATCAATCTCGCTCAGCGTGACCTTCCGCAGTGAAAATTCCGTGCGCGAGGCCGATCTCTATCGCCTGAACCACCGCCTGCGCGCCATCGGCATCACGCCGGCCCCCGTCGGCGCCGTCGCCTCGCGCGATCAGGCGAAATATCTCGTCGCACGCGCCGAACGCTTCGGCCGCCGTCTCCTGCGGCTTGGTTGAGGCCGACATCGTCCCGATCGGCATCGCGCCGAACGGATCAACCGGGTGAAAGGCGCGACGCATCGTGACGGTCTGGACACTTCTTGAAGAACCCGGCGGGCTCGGTCCTGTCTGGCGGCTTTGCGCCGGCTCCTCGAATGCGTTTCTCGGCGAGGCCTGGCTTTCGAGCTGGCTTGCCACCAGCGGTTCCGCACCGTCGCTTCTCGACGGCCGGAACGGGTCCGGTGAGCCGGAGCGAGCGGGCTTTCTCTGCCGCAGCCTCGAACGCCGGCTGGGCGGACTCGTTCGCGCGCGGCGCTGGAGCCTGAACATTTCGGGCGATCCATCGATCGATACCGTGTTCCTCGAATATAACGGGCTGCTCGGCGCGCCCGCGGGCGAGTCCGCCCCGCTCCTCGACGCGCTCGCGTTCCTGCACGAACAGGAGGGCTGGGACGAGTTGCATCTTCACGGACTCGAAGCTCCCGTCGCCGATGCCATATGCGCCCGCTGGCCACGCCATCGCATCGTCTGGCAGGCCCCTACCTTCCGCATCGACCTCAATGCCCTGCGCGACGGCGGTGGCGACATTTCCGCCATGCTCAGCCGCAACAGCCGCCAGCAGGTTCGCCGCGCCCTGCGCCTGCTTGGCGAGGAAGGTCCGCTCAGCGTCCGTGCCGCCGCAAACGCCACGGAGGGACTGGCCTTTCTCGAGCGGATGAAGGCCCTGCACATACATGTCTGGGGCGAGCGCGGTCACGAAGGCGGTGCCTTCGCCAATCCCTATTTCGAGACCTTCCATCGCCACATGATCGCAAACTTTCTCGAAACGGGCGCTGTCGAACTGCTGAAGATCAGCTGCGGCGAGCGTGAAATCGGTTATCTGCACAATTTCATCGCCGGTGGACATGTCCACAATTACCAGTGCGGTTTTGCCACCGAAACCGACAACCGGATCAAGCCCGGCATTGTCTCCCATGTCCTTGCCATCGGGCACCATCTCGAACGCGGCGCTGCGATCTACGATTTCCTCGCCGGCGAGCAACGCTACAAGGCGAGTCTCGCCCGGCCGGGCCCCGATCTCCGATCGCTGGTTCTCTGGCGTCCCCGCCCCGCCCTCCTCGCCGAACAGGCGCTGCGCCGCCTGAAAGACCGCTGGGAGGCATGGCGCGACATCCGGACGGGCGGCCGGGTCGAGGCGGCATGAGCCCGCCCTGGCGGATCGCCGTGGTCGGCGCAGGGCTGATCGGACGCCGGCATGTGGCGCTCGCGCGATCGTTCGGCTGGCTCGCGGCCATCGTTGATCCGAACGAGGCTACAGCGGAACTGGCGGAACAGACCGGTGCCGCGTGGTATTCCGGGCTGGACGGACTCCTGAACGATGCACGGCTGGACGGGGTCATCCTGGCGACACCTAACCGGCTGCATGCCGATCAGGCGCTTGCCTGCATCGGGCATGGACTGCCGGTCCTCATCGAGAAACCGATCACCGATACGGTCGAGAACGCCGCCGCTGTCGTCGCTGCCGCTTCGACAGCGGGCGTTCCCGTTCTGGTCGGCCATCATCGCCGGCTCAATCCGCTCATCGGCGTCGCCCGGCACGCCATCAATGACGGGCGCATCGGCCGGCCGACCATCGTCAACGCGCAATTCTGGCTCTACAAGCCCGACGCCTATTTTCGCGAGAGCTGGCGCAGCCAGCAGGGCGCGGGGCCGGTTTTCATCAATCTCATTCACGATATCGACCTGCTTCGTCATCTCGTCGGCGAAATCGTCGAGGTTGATGCATGGCAATCGAATGCCGTGCGCGGTTTCGATGTCGAGGACACCGCCGCCATCCTTTTGCGTTTCGCCAATGGCGCACTTGGTACGGTGACGGTATCGGATACGGTCGTCGCACCATGGAGCTGGGAGTTCGCGTCCGGAGAAAATCCGGCCTATCCCCACACCGATGTTCCGTCGATCGCCATCGGCGGAACGCATGGCTCGCTGTCGGTGCCGGATCTCCGCCTCTGGTCCCATCCCGGCGAACGAAGCTGGTGGAATCCGATCGAAAGCGAACGACTGCGTTTCGAGCCGGCGGATCCACTGCTACGGCAGATGGCGCATTTCGGCGAAGTCATCGGCGGACGTGCAAACCCGCTGGTTCCGGCGGATGAAGGACTTGCAACGCTTGCCTGCGTCGAGGCGATCAAGCGTTCGGCCGAAACCGGCGAACGCAGAACGGTCCGGACAAGGTCCGTTTCATAGAACGGCTGGTCTGGACGGCAGAATGGCCGTGGCAAGCTGGCGCAGGATCTGGCGGGCGAAGTTCGGGGCGAGGAGGTAGAAAGCGAGGGTGTAGGTGGCTGCGCCTGTGACCAGCATGGCGAAGAGACGCAGCCAGGGAGCGCCTTGCACGAGCATCGACTCGACCCCGACCACGGCAAGCGCCATGACGAGAACCGCGGCCATCATGGGTGCCTGATCGAGGACCAGTCTGCGCATGTCCAGCTTTGCCTCCTGGCGGAGATCGATCCAGGCCGCCGGCAGGACCGAGAGATAGGCAAGGGCGATACCGGCAACGGCAGCCCGCAGACCGAAACCGGCGAGGATCAGTTCGAGAATGACGAGCGCCGCGGCGATCATCAGATTGAGCCTCAACGCCCGTTCGGGACGCCCGACGGCGACGAGGATCTGCGCCGTGATCGCGGCCCAGGCGGGGAAGATGCCGAGCGCCGCGAGGATTCTCAGTGGCGGAACGGCATCATGCCAGCCCTCGCCAAAGAGAAGCGGCACCGCGGGATCGGCGATCAGCGCGAGGCCGGCGAAGGCCGGCAGGCAAAAGAGCGTGGTGATGCGGATCGTCGTATGCACGGCTTCATCGAACCGCAGCCGGTCATCGCGAACCCGCGCCAGTACCGGCAGGCAGAGTTCGTTTACCGACATGAAGGTCAGCATGGAAAGCGAGTTCATCAGCCGGTTGGCGACAAAATAGAGGCCGACGGCGCCGGCCGGCAGGAAGACGCCCAAAAGAAGCGGAACAAGATAACGGCCGGTCGTGTCGGCGAGGAAAGACGAGGCGAGGTGGAATGAACTGGGCGCAACGCGCCGGAGCAGGTCGATCGAGACGGAGAATCCGGGTTGCCAGCCCGAGAAGAAGAGCAGGACGAGACAGCCCATGGTCGCGTGGGTGATCTGCATGGCAACGAGACTCCACACGCCGAAACCGAGAATAGCGAACACGAAGCCGACGCTGCCAGCCGTGGCAACTGCGAGCAGTGCGCGACAGGTCAGTCCGAAGAAGCGCATCTCGCGCCGGAGACGGGCCTGGTAGATGCCGGCGATGCTCATGATCGGCAACACGATCGAAAGGGTCATGAGCACCGGCCCCAGCACAGGTTCGCCGGTGAGTGCTGAAAGGGGGAAAGCGCCAATGGCGAGGATGGAGCAAAGAAGAAAGCCGACAAGGAGGTTCGACCAGAGCAGCGTGTTGAACGCTCGCCGATCAAGCGTCTCGATCTGGATGGCCTGTTCGGCGAAGCCGTGAAAGACCACCGACTGGGCGATGAGGATCATGCCGGTAGCCATGGCGATGACGCCGAAATCCGCCGGTGCGAGAATCCGGGCGAGCAGAACCATGAAGCCGAAGGAAATGATCTCGGCGCCAGAAATCTCGAGAAAGCGCCAGAACGCGTTGCGCGCGACGCTCGTCGCGCCGGCCGCCGCTGTTCGTCTCCCCGGCTCCTCGTTCATGTCGTCAACAGGGCCTCCGGGTCCATCCGCAGGATCATTCGTCGGCGCTGACCGGTGGTCGTGCGCAGTTCCACCGGTCCCGTCTTGAGATGACCCGCGAGATGGACGATGCCGAGCGGGCGATACGGTGCTGTGGGCACGCAGAACATCTGCAGCTTCTCGTTCCACCGGGGCAGCGAGCGATTGCAGATCCAGTTGTGATGCGGGTCGAGAATGTCGGTTTCGGGGTGATCCAGCCAGATGGCGGCATTCAGTGAAAACTGGTCATGCGGCACGACGCGGCTGGTACGCCCGATGGCGCGGGCAAAGCGCCTGCGCCAGAGTTCGGCGTGCGGTGCACCGCGGGCGATGGCGTAGACCCCGGCATTGAGCATGGGCCGGACAAGCATGCGCAGTCCGCCGGCGACGCCGTAGCCCATGATGCTGTGCTTGGCGACCCAGCCACGCAGCTCGAGCGGCCATACATAGGTCTGTTCGCGTTCATGCACGAGCGACAGGCCGACCCGGGCGGCCCCGTCATTGAGACGAAGGAGCGAATCCGCCCGCTGGACCCACGCATCGGCATCGAGCCAGATGAAACGGTCGAAATCGGGAAGATAGTCTTCGAGGAACGGCCGGACGAGCAGCCCCGGAACGACGGGACGTGCGCCCTCGATGGAAACGCCAAAATGCCCCATCGGTGTCAGCAGGTGCACGCCGCGCGCCTCAAGCAGTTCGCGCTCGACCTGTTCGAGTCCGAGATCGAACACGGCGATGGTGGGATGGCCCAGCCCTTCGGCACACTCGATGGAACGCAACAGGTTCATGAGCATGGAAAAATAGCCGGTATCCGCACCGCTGACGATGACGGTGCGTGAATCGAGTGCGCTGCCCACGGGATTATCCTCCGAACCAGAACAGGGCCGCCAGCGGAGCAAGTTTCGGACCGATCAGATTCTCGATCCAGCGCGGCCGGTCGGGGACAATATACCGCAATCGTATGAGTCTTTGCGCGATCAGGCGCGGCGAAAGCGCTACAAGAGTAAGCCACAAGGCGCGAAAAAGACGCTGACGCAACGTGTGAGGCGAACGGAAGACAGCACGAAGAGCCTGGTGCGCACAGCCCAGCCCCCTGATATAGCTGTAGGTTTCCAGCGGTTCGATCTTCGCCTCGGTAAGCTTGAGTTCAAGATACCAGAGCGCACGCCGGCGGGCCGCCTCATTGTCGAACTCGATGCCGAGCCGATGGCATCGCAATTCCAGGTAGTCGAGCTTCTCCTCGAAGATGCGCGTATAGCGGGCAAACCGGTCGGGATCGTCCTCGGTCTGGCCGGAATCGTTTCCCTCATGAATGCGATAGCAGGCAAGTGCTTTGCGCAGCGTGCGAATCTCGCCGTAAAAGGGCGCATTGACCTCGAGTATCATGTCCATCCAGCGCAGCCCCTCGATCGGCGCGAGCTTTTCGAGAAACGATTTTGCATAGGCATTGCCGCAGGCCTGGGGACAGGGATAACTGCCGGTACGCAGGATCTCGCGACGGATCGTCTCGGTATCGAGGTCGTCGGGATATTTCGGTGCAACATGACCAAGCGTCCGGCATTCACTGTCGATGCTGGCAAGCAGGAACTGCATCTTGGACAACCCCTCCTCCCAGTTGGCGGCGATGGTCGAGGCGGCATTTGGCATGAGCACGTCATCGCCATCGAGGAAGATCAGGATCTCGTGTGCCGCGCGCGGCCACGCCTCGTTGATCGCCGCGACCTGACCCCGGTTCTCCTGCAGGAGGATCACCGTGGCGCGGTTGGCATAACGCCCGATGATCTCGCGCGATCCGTCGGTGGACGCATCATCGACGACGATCACCTCGACCCGGTCATGGTCCTGGCCGATGGCACTTTCGATCGCGTCAGCGATGAAACGCTCGGAATTGTAGTTGTCGACGATGATCGTGACGCCGGGCAGTTGTTCGTTCATGGGCCTTCCGCAACCGGCCGCGGCCGCCTGCTTTCGCCGCGCCATTGACGCGCGGCCCGTTCGTAGACAGCGAGCGTGCGTGCGGCGATCTCGTCCCAGGAAGGAATGGCATTACGTCGAAGGATCATCCGCGCACGCAGATCGTCCAGTCTTTCGGGTCCAGCAGACCAGCGGCGAAGGATGGCGGCGATCACCTCGACATCGCCCGCCGGTACGAGTTCCGCCCCTTCGCCATCTTCGAACATCTCGGCGAAACCGCCGATGGCGGATGCAAGAATCGGCAGACCGCGGCTGACCGCACTCAATGCGACGCCACTCGCATCGATTTCGCGATAGGCGAAGAGCGCGGCGTCGGCCCGATCAAGCAGTTCCTCCATGCGCGCCTCGCTGAGAAAACCCAGTTCGAGCT
>JAGREZ010000184.1 GCA_020446285.1 Geminicoccaceae bacterium | reverse complement strand
GATATCCTTCTGCCGCATGGCGACGTCCCCGCCGCGCGACCTGATCGAAGGCAGCTCGCTTGCCACTCTCGTCCAGATGGTCGCTTCGGGCATCGGCGTCACCCTGATTCCCGAAATGGCGGTGCCCGTCGAAACCCGGTCGGCGGACGTGTCCGTTGCCCGTCTCGCCGCACCGAGGCCGACGCGAACGGTGGGCATGGTCTGGCGCCGTACACATCCGCTCGCCGACCAGCTCGAACAGATTTCCCGGATCTTCGGCGATGCGGAATGGAGGAAGGGCAAGGGTGCCGCAATGACGGCCGTTCCCTTGCCCGGCGAAACCCGCCGCATTTCCTGATCGTTCAGACTGTTCTACCTGAGCGGGATACTCTACTCTCGCACCCGGAACCTTACCGCGCGAAGGACTGGCGCCGCTTCAATCCGGGAGAATGTGCATGTCTCTTTCCAGCGTTGCCCGCATGGCCAACACGCCTGATCATTATGACGAGCGGGTCGATCTCGCCTGCGCCTTTCGCTGGACGGTCAGGCTCAACATGCACGAGGGGGTGGCGAACCACTTCTCGCTGGCGGTGAGCGATGATGGCCGGCAGTTCCTGATGAATGCCAATCAGGTGCATTTCAGCCGCATACGCGCCTCGTGCCTGCTGATGCTCGATGCCGACGATCCGTCGACGATGGAACATCCGGCGGCACCCGATCCGACCGCCTGGGGCCTGCATGGCTCGATCCACAGATACTGTCCGCATGCACGTTGCGTGCTGCACTGCCACCCGATCTATTCCACCGTGCTCGCATCCCTCGCCGACAGCAGGCTGCCGCCGATCGACCAGAATTCCGCGATGTTCTACGAGCGGCATATCGTCGATGGCGGCTATGGCGGTCTTGCCTTCGAGGATGAGGGGGAGCGTTGCGCAAGGCTCCTCGCGGATCCGAAGGTCAAGGTGATGGTGATGGGCAATCACGGGGTTCTCGTGATCGGTGACACGGTCAGCGATGCCTTCAATCGTCTCTATTACTTCGAGCGTGCGGCCGAGACCTATATCAAGGCCCTGTGGACCGGCCGCGAGCTGCGTGTCCTGCCGCACGAGATTGCCGCAAGGACGGCGCAGGAGATCGAGGACTATCCCGAACAGGATGTCCGCCACTTCGCCGAGCTTCGCGCCATTCTCGACGATGAGGAGCCCGACTACAGAAACTGAGAGCCGACTACCAAAGAGCGGAGCTTTCAGGATCCGGGGGACAGGATGACCGCATACGAGCCGCCGATCGACGATATCCGTTTCGTGCTGGACCACATAGCCTCGATGGACGGGGTGGCGGCATTGCCCGGTCTCGAAGCGGCAAGCCCGGATGTCGTCGATGCGATCCTCGAGGAGGCGGGCAAGCTCGCGAGGAATGTCTGGGCGCCTCTCGACGAGGTCGGAGACCGCGAGGGTTCGGTTCTGGAAAACGGCGTCGTGCGCACGCCGGACGGCTTTCGCGATGCCTTTCGGCAGTTCGCCGATGGTGGCTGGATGGGGCTCACCTTTCCCGAGGCGCACAATGGGCAGGGGCTGCCCTGGACGCTGTCGGCGGCCGTCGGCGAGATGTGGAATGCCGCCAACATGACGCTCCATCTCTGCCCGCTGCTCACCCAGGCCGCCTGCGAGGCACTGCTGCATCACGGAACGGACGAGCAGAAGGCGAATTGGCTCGACCGTCTGACGACGGGCGAATGGACCGGTGCGATGTGTCTGACCGAGCCGCAGGCGGGCACCGATGTCGGTGCGCTGCGCACAAGGGCGGAGCGCGAGGGAGACCATTACCGCATCCGTGGTCAGAAGATCTTCATCACCTTCGGCGACCACCCGTTCACCGACAACATCGTCCACCTCGTCCTCGCCCGCACGCCCGACGCCCCCGCCGGCACCAAGGGCATCTCCTGCTTCATCGTCCCCAAGTTCCTGGTGAACGACGACGGCAGCCTCGGCGAGCGCAACGACGTCAAGGTCGTCTCGGTCGAGCACAAGATGGGGATCCGGGCCAGCCCGACCTGCGTGCTGGCCTACGGCGACGACTCCGACGGCGCCGTCGGGTACCTCATCGGCGAGGAGAACGCCGGCATGCGGTACATGTTCACGATGATGA
>JAGREZ010000183.1 GCA_020446285.1 Geminicoccaceae bacterium | reverse complement strand
TACTGCCAACTCGGTGAGCTGTTACGATTAGACACCTAATCTCAAAACTCCTGGAGAAGTCCATCAGCGGGTCGACAAGATGGGAAGAGGGAATTTCCGAATTTCGCGGAAAGGAAAGTGTGTTTGTTACCAATTTTGCAAGTGGTAGCGTTTCAATCACTCAATACAACCCTAACATATACAGGTTACAAATCCTGAACAGTGAAGGGAAGACAGTTGAAGACATGAACATACGTGCCGACACACCCGACATATTTAACGAAATCGGACAGCTTTTCAACTTGGCGCGTCGATCCACCCTCAAAGCTGATGAAACACTGGACGCTATTATCAGCGCGCTGGGTTGAGTCCGACGACTATCAAAAACTCAACTGAGCAACTTTGCGTCGAATCCGTCGTCGGTGGCTGTCAGGAGGGCCTTCTTCTCGCGCAGGAGGGTTTCGAGATAGATGTCGTGGCCCCAGAGATAGCGCAGATGGTCGAGGGTCTTTTCCGCCTGTGAAAGATCGAGGTCGCGGCCGTCATGATCGTGGACGAGATAGAGCGTCCGTGCGCCCCGGTGATCGCAGTCGGTGATGCGGATGACCGGCATCGAGCCGCAACCGATCTGCTGGAGCAGCTTGTTCCTGACCTTCTCCCAGTTCTCCTCGTCGCTCACCGCATCGACCACCAGATTCTCGCCGCGCGGCGCCCATGAGAAGAGATCGAGTTCCTGCATCAGTTCGTGGGTGAGAAAGCGGCGCAGGAAGGCGACGTCACGGTCGCTCTCGCGCACCTGCATCATCTTCTCGCGACCCTCCTTCGTATCCGGCCCGCCGAAACGCTTCTCGATATCGTGCCAGACCATGTAGCCGACATGATACGGGTTGAGGCCGCCCGGATGCGGGCAGATCACCTGATTGTGGCGAACGAGGAATTCCAGATGGATCTCCTGCGGCAGATCGAGACTGGTCATGATCTTGTGATGCCAGTAGCTCGCCCAACCCTCGTTCATGATCTTGGTCTCGATCTGCGGGATGAAGTAGCGGGCCTCCTCGTCGACGATGGTCAGAAGGTCTCGCTGCCAGCCGGCGAGATCAGGGTTGTGGTCGCGGATGAACAGCAGGATGTCACCGTCCGGTTCGAGCGGAACGCGACTCAGATCCACCTCCGGCACGGCCTCGGCAACATGCAGTCCGGCAAATGGATCGCTGCGCGGAGCGGACGCTTCAACAAGGCGTCGCACCTGTTCGCGCCGGTCCAGCCTCGGCGTCACCGCGTTGCGCGAACGGTTCATGGAAAGCGCATGCGCCGCGTCGAGAAAGGCCTCGACCAGATCGGGGCCGATGGACGGATCCTCGATATAGCCGCGAACCCTTTCGGCCCGCCGCTTGAAGGCGCTGATCGTGTCGCCGGCGCGCGTCGCACTCGTAAAAGTGAAATTGTTCTTGAAGAAATCGTTGTGACCGTAGACATGCGCGATCGTGAGTACCTGCAGGGCAAGGCTGTTGTCGCGCATCAGATAGGCGAGACACGGATCGGAATTGATCACCATCTCGTAGGGCAGCCCGGTCACGCCATGGCCATAGCGCGTCCTCGTCTGTTCGAACGCCTTGCCGAAGCTCCAGTGCGGATAGTGCGAAGGCATGCCGTGATAGGCCATGTAGCCCAGCATGGCCTCCTGATCACATACCTCGAATTCCTGCTCGTAACAGTCGAGACCGGATTCGGCCACCTTTTCGAGGACCCGTGCGTCCCAGGATTCGAGATCGGTCATCGACCAGTTCGTCACGGCATCGACCTCCATGAAGGATGAATGATACCGACAGGCGAATTTCTCGTTCACGACAAACGCAAGGGTAAGAAAGTTCTCACGCCCTGTCGAGAGGCGAAAACGCCGGAAGTTGCGTTCTCTCACAGAAAAGGCGCGGATCGTGATCGCCCCTGCACAACCGGGCGGCACTGCTCCAGCAGCTAACGGTGCTGTTCGACCAGTTCGGCAAGCTGGTCGACGGGAATGGCGCCGGGGATGACCGTTTCGCCGATGATGAAACTCGGCGTGCCGGAGATTCCAAGCGTATGGCCGAGCCTGAGCGTGTCGGAAATCTGTGCCGCGACCTCCTCGCTCTCCATATCCTCGGCCAGCTTGTCGAAATCGAGCTCGTAGTGATCGGCGAGCCGCTCGATCGCCTCCATGGACATGTCGCTTGCGGTCATCAGTGCGGCATGGAACCCGTCATAAGCACCCTGCCGCTTGGCCGCGAGCGCCGCCTTCGACGCGCGCATGCTGTCCTCGCCGAGGATCGGGAACTCCTTGAAGACGAGGCGAATGCCCGTATCGTCGCCGACGAGCGACCGCAGGCCCTCCGTCATCCGCCGGCAGTAGCCGCAACGATAATCGAAGAATTCGACGAGCGTCACGTCACCATCCGGATTGACCTCGGCATCGCGATCATCATTGAAGATCTCGTCGCTCTTTTCCGCCACGATTTCCTTCTGACGGGCGGCTTCCGCCGATTTCTGCCGTTCCTGGAAAACCTGAAGCGCCTCGTAGATCACTTCCGGCTCGCGCAGCAGATAATCGCGAACGATCTGTTCGATCTGCCCGGTCGTAAGCCCGGAAACAGGATCCTGAGCCGCGGCCCGACCGGCATCCTGCATGATCGCCGCACCGGCGATGGCCGCTGCGATCATCCAGGTAACGAAGCGCTGACGCATGATTTCCACCTTTGTCATCGAATTTGCCGCCGAACCGACAGCATCCGTTGTCCCGCCCCTGCCGGGCCGCCCCTTGTGGAGCCGCCACAGCGAGAATGCACGCCCGACCGTCCGATTTCCTCTCACAACCGCGCTACCGCCCCGCGAACCACCCTCAGATTTCGCTTGCGGCGCGCTCGAGGTCGAGCAGATGCACCCATCCCGGATCGCCCTGCGAAACGTGCTTTCGGGCACGGGACAGATAAAGATCGGCATCCTCGCGATTGCCCGAGAGTACCGCATGTTCGGCAAAGGCGAGCGACGCCTCGCCCTCCTCGCCATTGCGCCCGAGAGCGACACCGAGAAAGCGCCAGAACGTCGGATTGCGCGGCTCGATCACGGTCGCCTCGCGAAGGAGCTCGATGGCCTCGTCCGGTTCCTCGTCACTCTCGATCAGGGCGCGCGCCAGCCCGAGTTTGAGGAGCGCGCTGTCATCGACGATTGCATTCGCCTGTCTGTAGGGACCGATCGCGTCACCGGTCCGCCCGGTCTCGAACAGGATCTGTCCCTCGAGTTCGAGAAACCAGGGATCCTCCGGTATCTCGGCCAGAAGCTCGCCGAGCAGATCCAGCGCGATGTCGATCTCGGAAGCGCGGTAGTGGGCGATCGCGCGGGCATAGCGGCCGGCTACCGTCTCACCCTGCCAGCGCTGCATGACCTGCGCCTTGTCATCGAGAAATCCGTCGAGCTTGGCCACCATGCGCTGATGCTCGATCCGGTCGAGCTCGCTTTCGGGCTTGCCGTGGAGGGACGAACGCTCGCTCTGGTTCTCGAGGAAGATGATGCGGTTGCGGGTGAGCGGATGGGTTCGAAGGAATTCCGCACCATCGACGCTGATGCGCAGATTGCGGGTTTCGAGGATGCGGAAGAACTGGAGGAGCCCTTCGGGGGAGCGGCCGGCTGTCTGCAGATAGGAGATCGCCGCCTGATCGGCGGCCTGCTCCTGGCTTCGGCTGAACGCGAGAAGGTTCCGCTCGGCGACGGTGGCACCGCCGGCCATGATCGCCGTGCCGAGTTGCGGCGCGCCGGCGACCGCGGCCGCAGCACCGAGAAGCGCACCCACCAGTGCCTCGGTCGCGGCATTGCGGCTGGCCCCGCCAAGTCGCGAGAGATGGCCGCCAGCGATATGTCCGGTTTCATGCGCGATCACACCCGCGACCTGATCGAGAGTTTCGCTGCGCATGAGCAGCCCCGTATGGATGAACAGATTCTGCCCGCCGGCGACGAATGCGTTCAGCTGCTCGTTGGCGAGAAGATAGATCCGCACCGAGCCCGGATCGAGATTCGCCGCCTCGAAGATCGGTGTCGACACGCGCTTGAGGATCCGCTCGATCTCCTCGTCGCGGATCATCTGCGCCGATGCGGTACCGGAAAGGAAGACGAACGCGAACAGGTTCAGGAGGCAAAAACACCTGCTCCAAGCGAAACTGACTGGCAAGCTGACCCTCATCCCGTTCCCAAATCCGGCAAGATGCGCTCGCGCGCGTGGCGACAGCTGGATGATCGGCAAAGGCATAACCCAAAGGCATGACAATGTCGCCCTTACCTTTCCAGCCACAAACGATTATGCCATGCGCCGGTAAGGATTTGTTTAATGAAATCGGAGCAAATCGTGCAGCCATCCGAACGCGGCCGGATCAAGGCGTTTCTTGCCATGGATGTTCTCCGTGCGGCCAACGCGCGACAGGCTTCAGGCGAGCGCGTGCTCCATCTCGAACTCGGCGAGCCCGGCGGCGGCGCGCCGGAATCCGTCACCGAAGCCGCCGCACGGGCGATGCGCGGACGGGCGACCGGCTACACCAACGCCTTCGGCATCGACGAACTGCGCGCGGGCATCGCCGGTCTCTACGGCCGATGGCACGATCTTGCCATCGATCGCGGGCGGATCGCCGTCACCGCCGGTGCCTCGGGCGGCTTCGTGCTCGCCTTTCTCGCCGCATTCGATCCGGGCGATCGTGTGGCCGTCGCCGATCCGGGCTATCCCTGCTACCGCAACACTCTCGAGGCACTCGGGATCGAGGTGGTGCGGATCGAGGCGAAAGCGGAAAACGGCTTCCAGCCGACGGTCGCGGATCTCGAGGCGCTCGCGCAACCGGTTCACGGCCTTGTGATCGCGAGCCCCGCCAATCCGACCGGCTCGATGATCGGATCCGGCGATCTCGCGGCAATCGTTAAGTGGTGCGAGCGCTCCGGCACGCGACTGGTCTCGGACGAGATCTATCACGGCATCACCTTCGACCGGCCAGCGGAAACCGTCCTGAGGCACACCGACAATGCCATCATCGTCAACAGTTTCTCGAAGTTCTTCGCCATGACCGGATGGCGCATCGGCTGGCTGGTCCTTCCCGACGACCTCGTGGCCGCGGTCGAGCGGCTCGCGCAGAACCTCTATATTTCCGCTTCCACCGTGGGCCAGCATGCAGCACTCGCGGCACTCTCAGCCGAAGATGTGTATCGCCGCCGCCTCGATGTCTATCGCCGCAATCGCGACATCCTGCTCGCGGGCCTGACAGGCGCCGGCCTCGACAGGATCGCCCCGGCCGAAGGCGCCTTCTACGCCTATGCCCATATCGGCGCATACAGCGACGATTCCATCGCCTTCTGCAGTCGGCTTCTTGCCGAGACGGGGATCGCGATCACGCCCGGCGTCGACTTCGATCCCGTCCGTGGTCACGAATTCGTGCGCTTCTCCTATGCCGGCGATACGGCCGATATCGAGGAAGCCTGCAAACGTTTCGGCGGATGGCTCGAGAGCTTGCGAAGCTGAACCGGGACGCCCCCCGAACCGCGACAGGAAGGCGTCCCCGGATGGAAGAAAAATGAGCGTCGCCCGGTCAGCGAACCCAGCGGCTCCACCAGCCGCGCCGGGGCTCGCCGGACTCCTCGTCCTGTGGATCGGCGGACTCCTCCTCCGCCCTGCCCGAACCGCCCTCGATGACACGGATCACGGGCTCGGAGCTTGCTTCTTCCACCGGTTCGGCTTCGGCTCCGCGAGCCTCTTGCGATGTCCGCGCGAAAACGGCCCTCTCATCGACCGATGGATCACGCTCGCCCTGAGGCTCGGGCGTTCCATGCGACTCGCCGGTCGATACGGCGGGAACATCCTCTGCCGGATCGCCTGCGCCAGCCGGCTCATCGAGCGCTGATCCGGCATCCACCCCGCTCTCGCCCGGCACCGCGCCGTCACTTGCAGCCTGTTCCGGTTCTCGCCCGGCGTCGGCAGCATCGGCCGTTTGCACGGCATCGGCGGTATCGTCCTGATCGCGCGTGCGGCGACGGCGACGGCGGCGAGTGCGGGGCTTCGCCGTCCCGTCATCATCCTGCGATCCGTCGTCCGCTTTTTCCGCGGCATCGCTCTCGCCAGCATCCGCCTCCGTCGATTCCGGACGCTCGTCATCGGCCGTGGACGCCTCGGACGAGCGGCGGGAACGGCGACGGCGACGACGGGGCTTTTCCTCGCGCTCGTCACCCGCTCCGTCAGCATCGCCGTCATCGTCGGATCCTTCGGCGGCAGATCCTTCGGCGGCGGATCCTTCGGCGGCGGATCCTTCGGCAGCGTTGACGGGACCATCGGCCCCAGCCGTCTGGCCCTCGCCATCATCGGCATCCGCCGCATCCGCATCCTCGTCCTGCGTCCCGTTCTCCAGCGCGGTCTGCTGCTCGTCCTGTCCGCCATCCTGACCATCGCCACTGCCCCGGCGGCGGCGGCGGCGGCGGCGGCGCTTGCCGCGTCCGCGACCCTCCTCGTCCTCGTCGGCGGCCTGACGCGACTTCGGACCATCGCCGCGCTCATCCGGCTGGCGGGCCTGGGGCCGGGCCGGCTGCGATTCCGCCTCCTCGCCGGCTTCGCCATCGCCGGCGGAGCGCTTGACCGTCTGCACATCCATGTGCGGCGCATGCATCTGGTCGTCGACCTGCACGCTCACGGAAAGCGCGTAACGCTCCTCGAGCCTGACCAGCGCCTCACGCTTGTTGTTGAGAAGATAGAGCCCGACATCCACCGGCAATGTCAGCGAGATTTCCTCGACCTCGTTGCGGATCCCCTCTTCCTGTACGAAGCGCAGGGCCTGCAGGGCACAGCTCTCGGTGGAACGGATCACGCCAAGGCCGGAACAGGTCGGACAGGGCTGCGAGGAGAGCTCCTGCAGGCTCGCCCGCAGGCGCTGGCGCGACAGTTCGAGAAGGCCGAACATGCTGATCTTGCCGACCTGCACACGCGCCCGGTCGACCTTCAGCGCCTCGCGGAAGCGACGTTCGACCTGCCGCTGGTGACGCATCTCAGCCATGTCGATGAAATCGATGACGATGAGCCCGGCGAGATCGCGCAGGCGAAGCTGCCTTGCCACCTCGTCGGCGGCCTCGAGATTGGTCTTCACCGCCGTCTCGTCGATATGCCGCTCGCGTGTCGAGCGACCGGAATTGACGTCGATGGCGGTCAGCGCCTCGGTGGTGTGAATGACGATCGAGCCGCCCGAGGGCAGATACACGGTGGGACTGTGCATCGCATCGAGCTGATCCTCGACCCGGTAGCGATAGAAGAGCGGCAGCTCGTCCTTATACTGCTTCACGTTGCGCGCACGGCTCGGCATCATCATCTGCATGAGCCGCTTGGCCATGCGATAGCCGTCCTCGCCCTCGACCAGCACTTCCTCGAGGTCGCGGGAATAGAGATCCCGCATCGCCCGCTTGATGAGATCGCCCTCGGCATAGATCAGCGACGGAGCCACGCTGTTCAGCGTGTT
>JAGREZ010000020.1 GCA_020446285.1 Geminicoccaceae bacterium | reverse complement strand
CGCCGATGAAGGCGGGGCCGCATCCGCTGCTGGCACAGGGCAAGGTGCGCTATGTCGGCGACCGGGTGGCAATGATCATCGCCGAGACCCATGCGCAGGCCAGGGATGCCGCCGAGGCGCTCGAGGTCGATTATGCCGAACTGCCGGTCTCGGTGGATCTGGCAAAGACCGATGCGGGCCCGCTGGTGCATGACGAGGTCGAGAACAACCTCATCTATGACTGGGTGCTCGGCAATGTCGAGGAGGACGCGGTCGACCGGACCCTTGCCTCCTCCGCGCATGTGACCACCATCGAGCTCGTCAACAATCGCCTCGTGCCCAATGCCATGGAGCCCCGGGCTGCGATCGGCTCCTATGACAGCGGCCTCGACCAGTTCACCTGTTTCGTCACCAGCCAGAACCCGCATGTCCATCGTCTGGTCATGTCGGCATTCATTCAGGTGGCGCCGGAGCACAAGCTGCGCGTCGTCGGCCCCGATGTGGGCGGCGGCTTCGGCTCGAAGATCTTCATCTATGGCGAGGAATGCCTCGTCACATGGGCGTCGAAATTCACCGACGGGCGTCCCGTGAAATGGGTGGCCGAGCGCAGCGAGAGCTTCCTTTCCGACTGCCACGGCCGCGACCACATCTCGGTGGCGAAACTCGGCACCGACGCCAACGGCAATGTCACCGCGCTGAAGGTCGAGACGAAGGCCAATATCGGCGCCTACATGTCGACATTCTCTTCCAGCGTGCCGACCTATCTCTATGGAACGCTGCTCGCCGGCCAGTACAAGACGCCGGAGATCTTCTGCAATGTGAAGGCGTACTACACCAACACCGCCCCGGTGGACGCCTATCGCGGTGCCGGACGGCCCGAGGCGAGCTTCCTTCTGGAGACGCTGTTCAATCAGGCGGCGGTCGAACTGGGCAAGGATCCGGCCGAGTTCCGCCGGCAGAACTTCATCCCCAAGGATGCGTTCCCCTACGCCACGCCGGTGGCGCTGACCTACGATACGGGCGACTACGAGGTGACGCTGGATGCGGCGCTGAAGGCGGCGGACTATGCCGGCTTTCCCGCCCGCAAGGCTGATTCCGAGGCGCGCGGCAAGCTGCGCGGCATCGGCATTTCCTGCTACATCGAAGCCTGCGGCATCGCCCCTTCGGCGGTCGTCGGTTCGCTCGGTGCCGGTGTCGGCTTGTGGGAAAGTGCGAAGGTCCGCTTCAGCCATACAGGCAAGGTCCAGGTGCTCACCGGCACCCACAGTCATGGCCAGGGCCACGAGACGACCTTCAGCCAGCTCGTCGCCGACAAGCTCGGTATCCCCTATGACGATATCGAGGTGATCCACGGCGACACCGAGAAGACCCCGGTGGGCATGGGCACCTACGGTTCCCGCTCGCTCGCGGTCGGTGGCGAGGCGCTGGTGAAAGCCTGCGACAAGATCATCGACAAGGGCAAGAAGATCGCCGCCCACCTGCTCGAGGCATCCGAGGCCGATATCGAGTTCAGGGACGGCAACTTCACCGTCGCCGGCACCGATCGCTCCAAATCCATGGGCGAGATCGTGTTCGAGGCCTATGTCCCGCACAACATCCCGCAGGGACTGGTCGAGCCGGGCATGGAAGAGGGCGCCTTCTTCGATCCGCCGAACTTCACCTATCCCGCCGGCACCTATGTCTGCGAGGTGGAGATCGATCCGGAAACGGGCGTGGTCAGGATCGAGCGGATGATCGCCGCCGACGATTTCGGCAATGTCATCAATCCGATGATCGTCGAGG
>JAGREZ010000182.1:3539-4683 GCA_020446285.1 Geminicoccaceae bacterium | reverse complement strand
AACGAACCGTCACCGGTGAAGGCGACACCATAGCGCCCCTTGTCCGCCAGCGCCTGGGCGAGCAGTGCCGAGACCGCGAAACCCATGTAGGACGAGCCGCTTTCGGTGAAGGTCGAGAACGGGCGTTCGTCCTCGACGATCTGGAATCCATTGGCCTGAACATCACCCGCGTCGAAGAATTTGAGCGCATCGATCTCGCGGCAGAAGCGGTCGGCGGTGGCGATCACCTGCGGTTGGGTGAGAACCGGGCGCTGCCAGACCGGATCGAGCCTGGGTTCCCCGCCCCCGCGCGACTTGCGGAACGCCTGCCATTCGACCTTCCTCTCCCGCGCGGTCCCGAGCCATTTTTCCTTCTCGGCATTCTTTGCCATGGCTTCAAGCCGATCGGCCAGCAATTCGGCAACCGTTCCCGCGTCGCCCGGCAGTGCGATCGTCGCATTGTAATGATTGAGGTCATGCGGATCGGCATTGAGATTGACCACACGGGTGACCTTCGGCCAGCCGATGCCCGAGCAATCCGATTGACAGACCGCACGGCTGCCGATGGTGATGAGCAGATCCGCTTCCTCCATCGCCCAGTTGCCCGAAATCGACCCTTTCGAGCCGCCGACATGCATGTTCTGCGGGTGACCGTCGGGCAGCACACCGAGTGTGCCCGGACTGAGCACCACTGCCGCACCGGCCGCCGCGGCGAGTTTTTCGACGGCATGGGCTGCACGCCTTGAACCGCCCCCGAGTTTCATGACGACGCGCGGCGAGGCGGCGATGGCCCTGGCCGCCTCGTCGAGCACTGCATCGTCGACAGGCGCCAGCGCCGGCCAGATCGGCCGGGCCGGCAGCGCACCGAGCCGCAGGGTCAGGGAAGCAGGCTGGGTGTTGATCGGCATGTTCCAGTAAAACGGCGCTGCCTTCCAGGGATGGAAGACGCAGGTCGCACCCTTGCGCAGGCCATCGCGCAAGGCAGCCGGCGTATGCAGCGTGTAGGAAGCGGACATGAGTGCGGTGATCCGCCCGAACAACCCCTGTTCGGGTTTGGGCACCTGCTGCATGTTGTAGCCTTCTCCATGCGTCGTCTCATCACCATAGATGTGATAGACGCCGACGCCGTTGGAAGCCGCAGCGAGCGATCCCGCCATTGCCTGCA
>JAGREZ010000182.1:0-3471 GCA_020446285.1 Geminicoccaceae bacterium | reverse complement strand
GCCATCTCGACCTCGTTGCGGAACTGCCAGCAACGGATCAGACCGGCCTCCTCATAGGCTCGCAATATGTCGGCAATGACCGTCGAGCCGTGCCCGAGAATGACGAGATATTTGCGCACGCCCTGCCGCAACAGCCCGAGGACGAGGCCTTCGGCAGCGGAGACGGTGACAGGATCGCTGACGAGGCCCGCGTCGATCGCGGCGTCGAGGCCACCGTGATCGGCAAGGAACCCGGCGCGTTCGGCCACGGTGTCGAGCCTTGCAAGATCATGCCTGGTCTGCGTCATGATGCCCGGCCCTTTCACGGAGCGAGATGAATGGTGCGGCCTTCGGCAGCCGACTGCTCGGCGGCGGATGCGAACCGGAGGATCTCCCGCCCCTCACGAGCCGTCAGCACCGGCTTTCCGCCGGAACGGATGGCTTTCAGGAAATGGCGGGTGGAATGGATGAAGCTCTCTTCCCAACCGCTCGCGACGTCGAAATGGGTGATCGCGCCGTCACGATAGAGGGTCACGGGCGGCGTCGCGCCGAGCCGGCCATGGCCGCCATTGATGAACAGCACGCCCCTTGTCCCGGTGATTTCCACGCGGTCGTCCTGGGGATAGTGACGGCTGGTCAGTTCCATCTCCGGCGAGTAGACGATCTCGATATTGCCGATGCGATTGTTCGGGAACTGGAACGAGATCATCGACTGGGCGTCGAGGCGACTGCCGTCCGGCCCTTCGCAATCGCCGATGAATGCATGCACCTGTGTGGCCTGTCCCATGAAATGCCAGGCCAGCGCGAACTTGTGGTGGCCATCGTCAAAGACCAGCGGCCCGCCGCCGGAGCGATGCCGCTCCTGTCGCCAGGCGGTAGCAGATGCCGGCACCACCCATGCGGTCTCGCTGCGTGCAGGGTTTGACTTGATGCGGATCGACAGCGGCTCGCCGATGGCGCCCGCATCCACCAGCTCACGCGCCTTGAGAACCGGCGGATAGAAGATGAAATTCTCGAAGATCTTGACCGGCCGGTCATGCGCCTCGGCGGCTTCCACCAGCCGGTCGGCCTCGCCCAGATCGAGACACATCGGCTTTTGCAGCGAGACGATCTTGCCGGCGGCAATGGCCTTCAGCGCTGCCCCGAGATGCATGTGATGCGGCAACAGGATCTCGACCAGATCGATTTCGGGACGTGCGAGAAAGCTGTCGATATCGCTGTCGACGGCAACCCCCTCCAGCCCCCATTCCGCAGCCTTGCGGGCTGCCTGCCCGGTATTGCGATCGCACAGCGCCACAATTCGTGCATCGTCATTGGCGATATATTCCAGCACATGCAGATCGGAAATCCGGCCGGTGCCGATGATGCCTACCCTGATGGGTCCGTTTTCCACGATCCGTCCTCCCCGGCGCGCCTTCTGCAGACGCTGCCTATGATTGTTCCGAGTTCTTTCAGCCTTTGTTGATCGATGCGCACCGAAGGACCGGAGATGCCGACTGCAGCGATCATTCTCCCCGCCTCGTCGGATATCGGTGCGGCAACGCAGCGAATGCCCTGAGCGAATTCCTCGTCATCGACCGCATGCCCGCGGCTGCGCGTACGCTCGATTTCAAGCGCCAGTGATTTTCGATCCGTCAGCGTGCGTCCTGTGAAGGAAGTCAGCAACTCCGGCAGATCGACATCGCCGAACGCCAGGAAGCACTTGCCCAGAGCCGTGCAGTGCAGCGGCGAAAGCGAGCCGATCGGATGATCGACCTTGAGCGGAAGGCTCGAATCGACCTTGTCGATATACCAGACCCGCTCACCGACGAGCACCGCCAGATGGGCACATTCCCCGGTCCTGCGCACCAGATCTTCCAGCCGATCGCGCCAGGCCTCCTTGACGGCGACGATCTCCACGAGCGTGTGCTCTCGCGGCTCTCCGTTCAGCTTTGCCGTCGGCTTGTACCGACGCCCGTCATTCTGCTCTGCATAACCGGCGGCCACGAGTGTCTTGAGCAGATGGGCAGCGTTCGACTTGTCGACCTCGAGGGCATTCGCGACATCGGTCAGACGCACGGGCTCGCCCGCCGACCGCATGAAATCGAGAGCCGCGAGGCCACGGGAAAGGGACTGGAGCAGGCGAATTTCACGACCCCCGGTTCTTGCCGACAGGCTGATGGGGCTGAAAGTTTAACATGGCAAAACTTTTCTCCGATCACATGCCAATTCACCGAAAGAATGCGCGTCTTTATGTGTTATGCAATACTTTTTGTTGACAGGAAGCGATGAAGTTGATGATTTCCGAGCACGCTCCAACGCAGTCTGCGAATTGAACGAACCTCGAAGGGAGGATCACATGTCAGGGATCGGCAGGCGGGCATTGATGCTCGGCTCGGTTTGCATCGGCACACTCGTGATGGCCAGCGGCCCGGTCGCGGCGCAATCCGGCGAGGTCACGATCAGTCACTACTTCACCGGCGAACTCGGCCTCAAGGCGTTCAACGAACAGGTCGCCAAATTCACCGGTTCGACCGGCATCGAGCTCAGGGAAAGCCCGGTCGGCCACGAGGATTTCAAGACCGATATTCTCGTGCGTGCCGCCGGCAACAGCCTGCCTGATGTGTTCAGTTACTGGGCCGGTGCGCGCGTGCAGTTCATCGTCGATTCCGGTGCCCTGCATCCCATCGACCGGATGTGGGACGCGGACGGGCTCGGCGATGTGATCGCCGCACCCGTCGCGAAGAGTGCCACGATCTATGGCGGCAAGCGCTATCTCGTACCGTTCAACTATCATTACGCCGGAATGTTCTTCAACAGGAAGGTCCTCGCCGATGCCGGCGTCACCGAGATGCCAGCCACATGGGACGATTTTCTCGCACTTTGCGACACCCTGAAGGAAAAGGGTGTAACACCGATAGCGCTCGGCTCGAAGAACCGCTGGCCGGCACAGTTCTGGTTCGACTATCTGCTCCTGCGCACCGCCGGTCCCGAGTACCGCGCAAAGTTGATGGCGGGTGAGGCCGGCTACGCCGATGACGAGGTCAAGGCGGCGATGGACCTGTGGAAATCGCTCTTCGACAAGGGCTATTTCGTCGACAATGCCAATGCCGATACCTGGACGGATGCGTCGGACAAGGTGGCGCGAGGCGATGCGGCCATGACGCTCATGGGTACCTGGATCACAGGCTACTGGAACGGTCTCGGTCTCGTTCCGGGCGAGGATTACGATTTCTTCGCGTTCCCGAAGATCTCCGACGGGGTTGCCGATGCCGCCGTGGGCCCGGTCGATGGCCTCGTGATCTCCGCCAACAGCGCCAACGTCGAAGGTGCGGAAAAGTTCCTCGCCTTCATGGTTTCCGATGTCGGCGTGCAGACCGCCTGGGCAGAAGCGCAGGGTGCGCTTTCGGCCAATGTGAATGTCGATCCGTCGAGCTACAATGCGGTGATGCAGAAAGCTGCGTCAACGGTCGCGGACGCGGAGGCATTCGCCTTCAACTACGACCTTGCGAC
>JAGREZ010000019.1:9443-10599 GCA_020446285.1 Geminicoccaceae bacterium | reverse complement strand
TCCACTTGTAGCCGAAGCCCAATCCGCCGGTCCAGACCGGCTTGGAGACACCGGGCCAGGAGGTGCTTTCCTCGGCGATGGTGATGATATCGTCCCGTTCACCATAGGTGAGCTCGTTCATCCGCCTGAGGAAGTCGATCGCTTCGAGATTCTCCCGCCCGCCATGCCGGTTGGCCACCCATTCGCCTTCCTTGCGCGAATAGTCGAGATAGAGCATGGAGGCGACGGCATCGACGCGCAGCCCGTCGAGATGGTAGCGCTCGATCCAGAAGAGCGCGTTGGCGTGGAGATAGTTGGCGACCTCGGGCCGGCCGTAATTGTAGATCAGCGTGTTCCAGTCCTGATGGAAGCCCTGACGCGGATCCTCATGCTCGTAGAGCGCCGTCCCGTCATAGCGGCCGATGCCGTGCGGATCGGTGGGAAAATGCCCCGGCACCCAGTCGAGCAGGACGCCAATCCCGGCGGCATGGCACTTGTCGACGAAACGCGCGAAGGCGGCCGGATCGCCGAAGCGCGAGGTCGGCGCGAACAGCCCGACGGGCTGATATCCCCAGGATCCGTCGAAGGGATGTTCGGTGACCGGCAGAAGCTCGACATGGGTGAAGCCCATGTCGCTCGCATAGGGCACGAGCCGGTCGGCGAGCTCGTCATAGGTCAAAAAGCGGTTGTCCGGCCCGCGCTGCCATGAGCCCGCATGCACCTCGAGAATGGAGACCGGCGCGTTCACATCCTGTGCCGAACGACGGTGCCGCATCCATGCCGCGTCCGACCAGTCGAAATCGATGGAGGCGACGACGGAGGCGGTCTTCGGGCGCAGCTCGGCGGCGAAGCCCACCGGATCGGCCTTGAGCGGCAGCAAGGTTCCATCCGCGCGCCGGATCTCGTACTTGTAGACGGTCCCCTCGCCGAGACCGGGTATGAAGATCTCGAACACACCGGTCGCCGGGTGATTGCGCATCGGATGACGGCGGCCATCCCAGCCGTTGAAGTCGCCCACGACCGAAACCCGCTGCGCGTTCGGTGCCCAGGTCGAGAAATGAACGCCCTCGACCCCCTCATGGGTCATCGCATGCGCTCCGAGCCGCTCCCAGAGGCGGCGGTGGGTGCCCTCGCGCATGAGGTAATTGTCCATTTCGCCGAGAACGGGGCCGAAGCG
>JAGREZ010000019.1:0-9253 GCA_020446285.1 Geminicoccaceae bacterium | reverse complement strand
ACACCGTCATCCGCCGCATGAGGTCCGAGCACGGAGAACGGGTCGCCATGCGTGCCGTTCATGATGGCGGTCACGGATTCGTTCGACAGCAAGGAGCGTTCTCCCTCTCGTCCGATGCCGGTTTACCGGCGGCTGTTCGCCCTTGCGCGCGAGTGTGACACGCACGAGCCGGCGATGCACGAAAGATCGTGCACGGGGAAGATGCACGAAAGATCGTGCACGGGGAAACTGTCGCCGGCGGCGGATGGCTAACCGGCGGCGCCCTCCGCCTCGCCAGCTTCCGCCATCTCGCGCCGGCGTTCGGCCATCCAGCCATCGAGTGCCGCGATCTCGTCGCCCGTGAGCCTGAGCCCGAGGCGGGTGCGCCGCCAGACGACATCCTCGGCCGTGCGCGCCCATTCCCTGTCCATCAGCCAGCGAATCTCGGCTTCGGTCAGGTTGAAGCCGAAATGACGGCCCAGATCGGCAAAGACGGTGGCTTCGCCGAGAATGTCGAAGGCCTCCGTGCCGTAATGCGTGACGAGACGCGTCGCGAAGGGCCCGTCGACGAAGGAATAACGTTCGCGGATCCGCTCCGCCAGCGCGCCTGCACCATCGACCGGAAAATCCCCGCCGGGCATGGAAACACCCGCCGTCCAGGCCGGTTTCATGGAAGGATAGTAGGGCGCAAGCTTGCCCAGTGCTGCTTCGGCAAGGCGGCGATAGGTCGTGATCTTGCCGCCGAAGACATTGAGGAGCGGTGCTTTTCCATCGCTGTCATCGACCTTGAGGACATAGTCGCGCGTGGCCGAGGTGGCCGATTTCGCGCCATCGTCATAAAGCGGGCGAACACCCGCATAACGCCAGACGATATCCTCCGGGCGCACGGGATTCTCGAAATATTCGGACGCAGCCGCGCAAAGATAGGCGGCTTCCTCGTCGGTGCAGCTCACATCGGCCGGATCGCCCTCGTGATCGCGGTCGGTCGTGCCGATGAGGGTGAAATCCTGCTCGTAGGGAATGGCGAAGATGATGCGGTCATCGGCGTTCTGGAAGATATAGGCGCGGTCATGATCGAACAGCCTCTTCACCACCACATGACTGCCGCGAACGAGACGGATCCGCGCGCCGCTGTCGATCCCGAGCCTGCCCGAAACGACCTCGCTCACCCACGGCCCCGAGGCATTGACGAGGCCGCGCGCCGCGATCTCGCATTCGCCGCTGGCATCCTGCAGGCGAACGCGCCAGAGCCCGTCCTCGCGCCTTGCCGACACGCACCGGGTGCGCACGGCGATCTCCGCGCCACGCCCTTGCGCATCGCGCGCATTGAGAACGACGAGGCGCGAATCCTGAACCCAGCAATCCGAATATTCGAAGCCCTTGCGGTACAGGCTCTTCAGCGGCCTGCCCGCCCCTTCGCCGGCGAGATCGAGACTGCGCGTTCCCGGCAGGATCCTGCGGCCGCCGAGATGATCGTAGATGAACAGGCCGAGCCGCAGGAACCAGGCCGGCCGCAGGCCATCGTGATGCGGCAACACGAAACGCAGCGGCCAGGAGATATGCGGCATCGCCCGCAGCAGGACTTCCCGCTCGACGAGCGCCTCGCGCACAAGACGGAACTCGTAATATTCGAGATAGCGCAGCCCGCCATGGAAGAGCTTGGTCGAGGAAGAGGAGGTCGCCTGCGCCAGATCGCCCTGTTCGCAAAGGAAAACGGACAAGCCGCGCCCGGCAGCATCGCGGGCGATTCCGCATCCGTTGACACCACCGCCAATGACGGCGAGATCGTAAATTGTTCCCGACATTGCGGCGCTCGCCCCTCACTGGATCGCAAGGCCCTGAATGCCATTGAATTCAGGCATGGTCAACAGGATCGGGGCGGATTTCGAACCCCGAATGTTCGTTTGCGAACCTTCCTTGCCCCTCTCGGTGAAACAAGCAGGATCGGCGCGGCCAACCTGCCGCCGATCCCCGCTCCCGGCCCCGTGCCGCTCAGATCCGCGAGAAGCGGCCGGCCGCCGATGCCCTTGCGCGATAGGCCACGGGCTTGCCCGGTTGCGGGCGCGCGAAGACAGCGTCCGCGGCGACCTCTCGCGGATGCGCTCTCGAACAGACGGCCTCGGCAAAGCGGATACAATCGTCGGCACCGCTGACATAGACCGCCGCGAGCCGGTTCAGCGCATCCTGATGGTCATCCACGCGCAGGTCGAGCAGGGGAAACGGATGATCGCCGTAGATCCGCAGAACCGCTGTACGCCGCTCATCCGTCTTGCCCGAGACCGCCTCGCCGGCCTGCATCGCCCGCAGCAGCCGGGCGCCGAAACGGGAATCGCCGGACCGCTCGAAGGCTTCGAGCGTGGCCTCGAGCACGGCCGGACCGGGAAGACCGTTGCCGGCGACCGAAACGCATCTGCCGCTCGCCTGACCGTACCAAGGCTCGCACCCCTCATCGGAATACGCCGCCACCCGCCCGCCGGCATCGATCATGTGCAACTGGCGGGCGGCTCCGGCCGGCCTGCCGCCAAGGGCCCGTTCGGGAATCCGCGCCGTTTCGCACCCTTCCCCGACGAGGCGCAGCGCCTGCGCTCCCGACATCGGATCGGCCATCGCCTGAGTGACGACCAGCCCCAGCCCGCCGCAACCATGCGGGCCGAGCGAGCCCAGGGCGAGAAACCGGGAAACGACGATCGTGCCGAGCGCACCGCTCGCCTCGTCGAGAGCAATGATGGACCAGGTCATGTGCCGCTATCCGCGTTCCTGCCAGCAATGGCCCGCAATTGAGCACGAAGCCCCGGCCGGCGCCAGCGTCCACTTCGAACGCGAACACAACAGCGTATGAGTCGAGCAGGGTTCCTGTCAGCCGGCGGCTGCAAGCATCCGCTCGGTGCGGCCGGCGGCTGCAAGCATCCGCTCGGTGCGGCCGGCGGCTGCAAGCATCCGCTCGATACGGTGGAGCATCAGCCTGTTCTCCTTCTCGATCCGTTGCAGCCCCTCAGCGAGCGCCGACTGGAAACCCGCCAGATCCTGGATCAACCCGTCGAGTTCCTCGATGGTCGTGTCCAGATGGGCACACTCGATCTTGCCCATGATCCGTGTCACCTCGAGACCGATCTCCAGACGTCGCATCTCGAAACATGCATCACGGAAACGCCTGGCTTCCCGCGCGATCTCCTCGAGCCCTTCCCGCGCCCGGGCGCGATAGGTCGCCCGCTGCGCGTCGAGCAGCTCGAGATCGCTGTCGCAAACACGCGCGCGCCCATCCTCACCCTCGCTACGCTCTTCGCTGCGCTCGAACCGCGATCGGTGCAGCATCTCGGCCTGGATCCCGGCTATCGCACAAAGCGAAAGACCGTTCGTGACGGTTTCGTGAACGCGGTTCGCGGCCTTGACGAAATCCGCCATCTCGCCGCGAATCTCGTCCGATATAGAGCCGTAATTGGTGGAGATCACGCCGATCGGCGCGCCGCGCTCGCCGAGCTGGCCCGCATGGATCCGCAGATTGAGCGGTACATGCTCGTTCGAGAGATAGGCCTCGAATATCCCGTCGGCGAGTGCGATCAGCGATTTCGCCTGCCCGGCGAGCAGGTCGAAGGAGGGGATGTCCGGATCCGCCGCCCTTGCGAGCGCCTCGTTGCGCGCGGCCGTCTCCGCCGAGAGAGCCGCCGCCATGAACGCCCCGTAGCCGGCGAAACCGAGTTCCTCCAGACGCGCCAGCAGGCGCCCGGCACTCTCCGCCGGCGACAGGCGCTCTGAGCGCTCCGCCGCGAGCAGGTCGCGATACTCCCGGATCACCTGCGAAAACAGCCCGCTGCCGGGCTTGATGCGCACGGAGAGATAGCCGCCATCGACAGGTGTGACGATGGCGAGCACCCAGTAGAAGCAGCCATCGCTCGCCCGGTTCTTGACATAGGCCGCCATCGGCTTGCCCGCGCGGATCGTTTCCCAGAGAAGATGAAATACCGCCGCCGGCATGTCGGGATGACGCACGATCCTGTGCGGCCGGTTCTCCATATCCTTCCAGTCGAACCGGCTGACCCGGCAGAAGACGGCGTTCCCGGAAAGGATCACGCCGCGCTCGTCGGTACGCGAGAAAAACAGTTCGTCGAACGAGAACGGCACCTCGTCATCGACCAGAGCCGACCTGTCCGGTCGCCGTTTCTCAACCGGCCGCGCATCCGCCAACCCGACTTCCGTCATCGCCCCTCGGCCCTGCTGGGTGCTCCTGGCAGTTCGCCTGCGGCCGCCGGCCGAAAGCACATCTCCACGAACGGACGAAACGAGCATGACACCGCCACATTAACGACAGGTTAACAGCGTGTTGAAGAAATGCCGATGCCCGGACATGCGCTCAATACGGCCGTTAACCGGATTTTAAAACAAGCCGGGTTGAATGGGCAAAGCCACCTCACCGCCCGGAACGGCCGGGATCGCCGGATCCAAGGAGTGCGATTGATGTCAAGAGGCGATCATGCAGCCCATCTGTTCGAGACGGCCGACCGGGCTCTCGGGGAACTGCGTGATCTCGGGCTCGCTCCCTCGGCGGAAAACTATGCCGTCTGGTTCGCGCATGCGGGCAACCGCAATCGTGAGTTGAGCCGGCGGATCACGGAATTCCGCAAGGACGGCAAGACCTTCTCCCAGGGCTGCATGGACCAGCTCTACGAGGAATTCATCGCCCGCCATGAACGGGAACTGGTCGAACATGCGCGCAATGCCGGAAGCCTCGTCGCCGCCGTCCTGTCCGATATCAGCAGCGCCCACAATTCGACCGGCTCGTATGGCACCACACTCGAGGAAGCCGCCGAGATCCTCGCGCGCGCACGCGATCAGGAGGATGTGCTCGCCATCACCCGCGGCCTCCAGGGTGCCACCGCGGAGATGCAGCAGCAGACCTCACAGCTCAAGCTCGAGCTCGGCCACCGCGAGGAAGAGATCAGCCAGTTGCGGGCCGCCCTCGCCGAGGCGCGGATGGCGAGCCGCACCGATCCGCTCACCGGCATCGGCAATCGCGGCCTGTTCGACGAGCGCCTCGTGGGTGCCATCGAGGAGGCGCTGGCGGAAGAGCATCCGCTTTCCCTGCTCCTCCTCGACATCGACCATTTCAAGTCGTTCAACGACAATCACGGCCACCAGATCGGCGACATCGTCATCCGGCTCGTCGCCGCCAAGCTCCGGGAGATGGTCAAGGGACGGGACCTGCCCGCCCGCTATGGCGGCGAGGAATTCGCCGTCATCCTGCCCCAGACACCCTGCGACGGCGCGCGGCATCTGGCCGAGATGATCCGCAAGATCCTCGCGACCAACAAGGTCAGGCTCAAGTCGAGGGATCTCATGCTCGGCACCATCACCGCGTCCTTCGGCGTCGCCTCGCTCCGTCAGGGCGATACATCCGAAACACTCATCCAGCGGGCCGACGCGGCGCTCTACGAGGCCAAGCGCCGGGGCCGCAACCGCGTGGTCACCGAGGAAATGCTGCTCGAGGATGCCTGAACCGCCTGTTGGCGGGCTGCATCAGTAGCGCGCCTGTTCACGGCGAAGCTTCACCATGCGATTGCCGGCCTCCCGTGCCCGGTCGAGCGTGTCCACCCCCCTGCCGGCGAGGGCGTCGAGCATGCGCAGGAAGAGTTCGGCCGTCGCCAGCGAATCGCCGAGTGCGGTGTGCCGCACCGCCTCGTCGATGCTGATACCGAACCGCTCGGCAAGCGCATCGAGCGTATGGTTGCCGGTATGATCGTGAAGGAATGCCGAGAGAAGAACGGTATCCAGCACCGGATTGTCGAAGGAAATCCCGTGTTCCCCTCCGGCGAGGGAGAGAAACTTCATGTCGAACGCCGCATTGTGCGCGACCAGCACGGCACCTTCGGCAAACCGGTGGAACCGCTTCAGCACGACTTCCACGGGCGGCGCATCCGTCACCATGTCGTCGGTGATACCGTGGAAGCGCGTGGATGACGCCGGAATCGGTCGGCCGGGATTAACCAGCTCATCGAAGGTCTCGCCGCGAAGAAGGCGGCCGTTCACGATCCGCACACCGGCGATCTGCACGATCCGGTCGCCGGCCGACGGCTCCAGCCCCGTCGTCTCGGTATCGAACACGACAAACGTGCCCGATTTCAGTTCCTTGTCGCCGGAAACGCCGGCGGTGGGGCGCGTGAGAAGGTCGAAATCGTAGAATTCCGGACGCGGTGGCAGCCGGTTCCCCAGCGCGGCCGGCGGCTGGCGCAGCGGCAGTGACAGGATGATCGCTCCATCCGCACCCGCCTCGACGAGCGCATGATGCCGCATGAGGATTTCATGTCCCGTCGACCGTTCGGGTGCCGCCTCGAACGGCTCGCCCAGCCAGTCATGCAGGTCGATCCCGCCCGTTGCACCCGTCCCGCGGATCACGAACGAGACCCGCTCCGTCGTCGCATCGCTCGCGATCGTAACGGTTTGCGAAAGCCCGCGCACCGCGTCGGCGAGACCGGCGAGCAGCGAACCCAGAAGAAAACTGTCGCCATCGAGGAAAAGCCCGGACCGGTCGCCGGGCTCGACGACACCGCCGCCGAGCCGCCTGTCGACATGATGCAGCAGCCGATCGACGGCCACACGGCCCATCGGCCAGCCCCGCCCGACGAGCCGCTGGCCGCTTTGGCGAAGCTCCGTGGGCAAGCCTCCGTCCATGGCTTCCGGCCGTTCGAGCAGCGTTTCCAGAAGCCGGTCGCGCTCGCGCAGATCGGCGACATCCTCGCCGGCTTCGCGCAGCATCAGCACGAACCCCTCGATATCATCGCCATCGGCATGCAGCGGCGCGACGCGGGCGAACAGCAGGGCACTCCGGTCGCATGTGCTGCAGAGCAGCGGCACGGAGAATTCCCGCTCCTGCCGGCGCTCCTGCCGGTCATCGGCGGATTGCGGCCGGTCGCCGGGTTCAAGGGCATGGGTGATGGGCTCGCAGGCAATCAGCTGGTCGAGACGCCGCCCGAGCCCCACCTCGCCGGCATCGCAGAGCAGTTGCTGGGCGCGGCGGTTGAAGAGAAGGATCTCGCCTGCCTCGTTGCAGATGAGCACACCCTCGTCGAGTTCCCGCAACACGATCTCGAGCCGCGCCTTCTGTGCCGCGATCGCGCGCGTGGCGCCGGCGACCGCATCCTCGAATTCGAGCTTGACCCGTCTGAGAGCCCGGTCGACATCGATCGCCGCCGGCACGAGTTCGCCGAGATAGCGCCCGCCCTCTGGATCGAGCGGCGCATCGGTGACCGCGTGCGCCCGTGTCTGCAGTTCCCGCGAGAGGGCGATGATGGGGCGGGCGACATGATCGTCGAACTTGAGCCAGACCCAGAGTGTCAGACCGATCACCGCCGCCGATGCCATCGCACCGGCCATCACCAGATGCCGGTCGGCCGCGTCCACGCCGATGCGCAGATGGGCGAAATAGAGCGACCAGCCGATGATCGCCGCCGCACCGAGACCGATCAGCGCGAAGAACAGGAAGATACGCAGACGGAGATTCCAGGTGCTCATGGCTCAGCCTCCACATGCCGCGACGAGCAGCGGATCGCCCTCGTCCATCCTCTGCCAGTCGGCGTCGACGGGAGCGCCGCCATCGCTCAGGGTGAGCTGTCCGTCCACTTCCGCGCTTCGGCCGGCCGCGCAATCGACGAGCTGGGTCACGGTGAAGGTCGGCTGGCGATGCGCGACGAGCACGACCTCGACCATGCGCAGGTCGGGAAAGTCCGGATGGGTATGGAGCGACGCGGGATCGAATGCGGAGAAACGCTCGATCCGGGGAACGAGATAGCTCCAGGGCTTCAGGGTGGAGCGTTCCTCGAAGGTGCGCAGGATCGCGACACGCTCGGGCAGCTGCGAGCGGACCCGCGAGAACCAGCTGTATTCCGACCAAAGCGAGAACAGGAGCATGCCGAGGCCGGCGGCGATCGGCACCATGTAGCCCGGCACCCGGCCGCCCGAGAAATAGCGCAGTGCCAGAACCACACCGCCGACGCCGAGCCCGAGCGCGGCGGTCGCCACCAGCTCCAGAACCATTATATGTGCCTCCCTGCCCCTTCGTTCCGCGACCGGCGACCACGCCGGCAGGAGCGACCGGCACGGCCGAATAGCCGGCGAGCCGGCGAGCCGGATGTCAGCCCATCATGTGCTGTCCCTGTCCGGCCGCCCCCTGCATCGTCTTGACCACGACGAAAGCGTCACGCAGGTGATTGCGTTCGAGCTCGCTCATGTCGTCGGGCCGGAGAAAATTGTCGATCTTCGTGCCGTGCCGCGACTGTCGCGCCTGATGCTGCAGGCGGACATCGCAGATGAGATCGAACGCGTCGATCAGATCGGCGGCACCGCTCTTGCTGATGATCCCCGCATCGCGCGCGATCTCGAGCCGCTCGTGGGTATTCACCGCCGGCGAGGCGGCGCGAAGCGCATAGATCCGGCCGAGATCGACGATCGGCACGACGCCCGAATGTTTCAGGTCGATCCGTCCCTTGTGCTCGCCCGTTCGCGGCGCCGAGATGCCGCCGAAAAGACCGAGCGGCGGGACATGCTTGAGCGAATTGGCGGTCAGATGCGCCATGAAGATGGAATTGGAGCGTGCACGGGCCAGCGTCTCGTCCTTCAGCGCGTCGAGCAATCCCTGTTCGCCATGGATCGCGCGCAGGTCGAACATGACGCTGGAAAGCATCTGCGCCATCGGATCGGGACGATCGATCCAGCCGGAGAAATAGCCTTTCCAGACGGCGAGCGGCTGCCGCCATTTCGGCGTCGTCGCCATCATCTCGCCCGGACAGTAGAAATAACCGCAGGCATCGAGACCGTCGGAGACCCGCCGCGCCAGCGTCTCGAAATAGGCGCCATGCCGTGCCGCATCGAAACCGTCGTCCAGAATGAGGCAATTGTCCTGATCCGAGACGCCGGTCTGTTCCATCCGCCCCTGCGATCCGCAGGCGGCCCATACATAGGGCACAGGCGGCGGGCCGAGCTCGTCCTCGGCAAGCCTGAGCAGACGGCGGGACGCGGCATCGGCTATTCCGGTGATCAGCCGCCCGACGATCTGCGGCTCGGCGCCACCGCTCGCGAGCTGATCGAGAAGTTGCGGAATCTGCTCGACGATCCCGCGGATTTCCTCCTGCGTCTTCCGCTTGGCGATCTTGGCGATCATCGTCACGGCCGAGACCGAACGCCGGCGAATGATGTTGGTGCGTGTGAGAATGCCCCGGATCGCCCCGTCATCGACCACCGGCAGATGCCCGAACCGGCGTTCGGTCATGATGATGAAGGCATCGAA